>JAFZNL010000081.1 GCA_017550925.1 Lachnospiraceae bacterium
CTGATCTTTGATGAGATCGACGCCGGCATCAGCGGACAGACGGCCTGGAAAGTATCCGAGAAAATGGCGGTCATCGGCAAGGCACATCAGCTTTTGTGCATCACGCACCTGCCACAGATCGCAGCCATGGCAGATGCACATTTTATGATCGAAAAAAGCGCCGGCAAAAACGAAACAAAAACGGGGATCAAGGCACTTGACAGAGAAGGAATGGTGGGAGAAGTGGCAAGACTGCTGGGCAGTGATGAGGTCACGCAGAGTGCGCTGGAAAATGCGCAGGAACTGAAGGAGAAGGCCGACGGTGTGAAGGCCCTGGTAGTTTCGTAATTTTGTAAAAAACCTTTGCCCTGCACAATATTTTGTAGTATAATTTATTCGGGTGTATTATGTATTGGAGGAACATTACATGAAGAATATTTTATTTATCGCATCAGAAGGCGTTCCTTTTATCAAAACGGGCGGTCTTGCTGATGTGGTGGGGTCCCTTCCGAAGTGTCTTGACAGGCGTTATTTCGATGTCCGCGTGATGTTGCCGCGGTACACCTGCATTCGTCAGGAATTAAAAGAACTGATGAAGTACAAGACGCATTTTTATCTGGATTTCAATTGGCGAAGTGAGTATGTAGGCGTGCTGGAAGCAAAGGTTGACGGCATTACCTATTATTTCATCGACAATGAATCTTATTTCTCGGGCTTTAGTATTTATTCCGACAATGTGCTCGATGAGATCCGCAAGTTCAGTTTCTTCTGCAAGGCAGCGCTTTCGTCCCTGCCCCTGACCGGGTTTAAGCCGGATATCATTCATTGCCATGACTGGCAGACCGGCCTGGTTCCCGTATATCTGAAGGAACGTTTTGCGGGCGGCGAGTTTTTCCAGGGGATCAAGTCCATCATGACTATCCATAACCTGAAATTCCAGGGCAGATGGAATGTGAAGGATGTCAAAGAGATCACCGGACTTCCGGATTATTTCTTTACCCCGGACAAGCTGGAAAGCTATGAAGATGCCAACCTGCTCAAGGGCGGTATCGTTTATGCTGATGCGGTGACCACGGTTTCCGCCACCTATGCGGAAGAGATCAAGACGCCGTTTTACGGCGAGGGCCTGGATGGCCTGCTGAATGCCAGATCCAATTCCCTGCGCGGTATCGTAAACGGCATCGACTATGATGATTTCAATCCGGAAACAGACCGGAATATCGTGGCAAGGTATAATGCCGCAAACTTCCGCAAGGAAAAAGTAAAAAATAAGAGAGCGCTGCAGGAAGAGTTGGGCCTGGAGCAGGACGATAAGAAGATGATGATCGGTATCGTATCCCGCCTGACAGACCAGAAAGGCTTTGACCTGATCGCCTATATCATGGATGAGCTCTGCCAGGAAGAAGTGCAGATCGTTGTCCTGGGTACCGGTCAGGAGCGCTACGAGAATATGTTTCGGCATTTCGACTGGAAGTATAACCATAAGGTATCTGCCAATATCTATTATTCAGATGCCTTGTCACATAAGATCTACGCCGCATCGGATGCATTTTTGATGCCGTCGCTCTTTGAGCCCTGCGGCCTGTCACAGCTGATGGCACTGCACTACGGCACGCTGCCCATCGTTCGTGAGACCGGCGGCCTGAAGGATACGGTAGAGCCCTACAATGAGTTTGAGAGCACGGGTACCGGCTTTTCCTTCACCAACTACAATGCATATGAAATGCTGGCAACCATCCGCTATGCGAAATATGTATTCTATCAGAGAAAGCGTGAGTGGAACAAGATGGTTGACAGGGCAATGGCGGCGGACTTCTCCTGGAATGTTTCGGCAGCGAAGTATCAGGAGATGTACGACTGGCTGATCGGATAGGATAAAGGTTTTTGTAAAAAATGGATCCCCCGCGGCTATGCTGCGGGGTGTTTTCTTGTAAATGGATCGGATCTGTATGATTTCGTATCAATCAGGAGAGAAGATCTGAAATTCGTATTTGGATTATGGTTTAGGAGTAACATC
>JAFZNL010000082.1 GCA_017550925.1 Lachnospiraceae bacterium
CTTTGGCCTGTAAGGGAAAGGCATCCTTCAGTTGCTTCATACTGGCCTTCTTTTTCTATGATCACGGGATTTACCATGACAAGATCCATGATATCTGCTGCTATTATGATGATCTTTTTATTATAACCGATCATGTTTGCTGCCATGCCAAGGCATCTTCCCCTGTGAAAGGCAAGGGTATCCTTTAGATCCTGTATGATTCCCACATCTTCTTTGGTAGCCTCTGTGGATTTTCTTCCAAGGAACAATACATCCTTTACGATCTCTTTTACCATTTATCTTCTCCGTATTTTATGTTTAGAGTACCATTCCTACCCCCTGGCCCCCGCCCGACTCCCCGGGGGCGGATGAGACTACTTCTTCTCTTTTTAAGCCTGTTGCCCCTCAAAGGACTTATTATCTTTGCCTTCCCCGTCTTGTAAAGGGTGCTTTGCACCGCCCTGCGGCAAGCCCTTGACAAGCCGGATGCGTCAAAGAAAGGGTGATTAAGAGGGGCAGGTATATGCTTATCCCCTTATATCGTCTATATACATCGCGATCAGGCCGGAACACATTATAAGTGTCATGATCGTTGCCGCCATAACTGTCATAAGAAGCAGTCTCGGGATTGTGATCTTTGGATCATCAGGGTTCTTTTTTCTGCGCACAAAGTACACCGGCAGCATGACTAAAAATGCCAGAACCGAAAGCACCAATATGATCGGGACAAAGGTTTGTATGATCCACATATGATCCTTCCTGTCTTAACATCCTTAGCTGCAATTGATGCTGATAGTTGCTCCTGTATCAGCGTCGCTGTCACTCTTGATCTTTCCAAGCTTTTTTCCGATTTCCTCAACATCTTCGCGGGCAAACTGCGGAAAGAGCGAAATGACCGTTTCTTTATCCATTCCGCTTTGAAACATGCTCTCTACTACCCTTTTATCTCTGTCGTTCATGATCTACACCAAATACTTCTGATAGTTATCAACAATGTCCTTAGCATCCTTAAGGCCTGCTCCGGTCAGCTCTCTGCATTCTTTAACAGCCTCGATCTTACGGTCCATTTCAACAAGGCTGATGATCCTTTGTTTATCCTCAAACGAAATCCTCTCTGCAAACTTCAAAAGCGCAGCCTCATCTATCACATCTGCCGCCTGCATTGGCGTATCTTTTTTCTTTCCAAAAAACCATTCAAACATACCTTGATCCCCTTTCTGCATTTAGTCCATTGTACCACAGGCCGGAAAAAAGCGGGATATCTAAATCCCGCCAATTCCTGCATTTATTGATCTCTTTAGTTACGATAGATGATCAAGATGTCCTCACGCTCTTTTTCTTTGACCATTTACCGCTTTTGTTTTTACCAAGGGCTCTGATACGGATATAGTATTTTGTGCCGCTTGCAAGGCCTTTTACCGTATACTTTGCTTTCTTTGTATAAAAGCTTGCGGCATTCTTAAAACCTTTATCTGCCGAAACCTGAATCTCATATCTGTATGCGCCGGATGCATTCTTCCATTTGAGTATCACTTTTCCGTCAGACTTAGCCTTTACAGACCGGATCGTAACCCTTGATGGGGTCTTTTCTGTTTTCTTTGCCGGTTTCTTTGATGCGTTATCAGTCTTTGCAGGCTCGGGCAATTTGCCGGACTGGATCTGCTCATTTGAGACTTCCTGTTGGTAAGCATACGGATCGACATATGGAGCCGGTTCTTCTATTATCGGATCTGTATTTACCGGGTCAGTGCTTACGATTTGAGTGTCACTTTCTGTATCCATACCGGTCACAGTAACTACAAAGCTATCCGCAAGTTCAATTCCCCTTGTCAGCTTTTCATCACAAAGTTTTCCTGTGATCGTTGCTTTCCCATTGCCGGTAAAATAGATAAAACCGTCTTCCACTCTCGCCACATTTTCATTTGATGAGCTGTAGGTGATCATTTCCACCAGTTGTTCTGTCCCGCCGCTTATGGCAAAAGACGGCGTTATGACTGCATTAACAAAGCCTCCGTTTTCCATATCACCGCCAAGATCAAAGCCTGTGCAATATACGTAGCAGGGAATCTGTATGCTCTTACCATCCAAAGAAGCCTTTATGCTTCCCTCTCCATAAGAGGATCCTCTTGCATATCGCCCATCCTCAATGGATGCTACGTATCCGCCGTTATAAACAACTTCTGCACCCCTTCCACTCATAGGACTTACAGAGACACAGCTTTTTAGGTCCGCTCTTCCTGTATCCGGTATCATAACCGTCCCACCAGATTCAATCGTACATGAGCGTATGTTGATCCGAAGCATTGTGCTCAGATTCAGTGCCTTATCTTTGGAACGTATCATAATGGTCCTGTAGCTTGCATCAGATCCAGGATACTTTATGCAGGTGATCGACTGATCAGCATTTACTCTTAAGATTTCATCATCTGCCGGTATATCAATGTACCATTCGATCGGATCAGCCGTTTCTGGAATCATCTTTACGGTTACCGGCTTTGATGTCTGCCCGACATAAAGGGCTATTTCTTCTTCTGCCGCTTCTATGCTTCTTGCTGTTTTACCCTTTTTTGCCACCTCAAAGGCTTCCCAGGTAAGACCGCTCTTGCTGTAATATGACAGCCAAAAATATCCGCTGCTTCCATTCACACTCCCCCAGCTGTTTTTACACAGAAATGCTCCGTTTGCCGGCGGAATGGTCGAAAAGTTGTTCTTTGAGTAATTGTCATCCCAGCCAACGATCTCAACAG
The DNA here is from genome assembly GCA_017550925.1 of Lachnospiraceae bacterium. Lineage (GTDB taxonomy): Bacteria > Bacillota > Clostridia > Lachnospirales > Lachnospiraceae > RGIG7926. The sequence goes on from JAFZNL010000082.1 coordinate 2,727, forward strand.
CGTGCCCGGCACCGGTCTTTTTCTCAGACAGATAATAAGAATAATCTCCGGATCCAAAGAACTTATATGCCGGATCATCACACTGCGGCACATACCGTAGGGAAGCAGCTACAGCCCCATAACGGTAAATGGCTTCTTTCGTCTTTCGAATTACTTCATCGCCTTCACCACTGTAGCAGGAATAGATCGTCTTGATCTCATAAGGTGATGCAGCCACATAGGAAGTATCCGGCATATATCCATCCGTGATCTTAGCCATCGGCATCATTGACTCATATACGGGGAAATTTCTGTAAATAAACTGATTTTCAAAACTGCCACTGCTACCGGTTATCTCATGCCCCGAGTAGGCACACCATCTGCCAAAAGAACTGGTGCTGCCTGAATTTGCCCACCTCTCATAAAGCATATGCATTTCAGAAAGATCTACTGTTTTTGTTTCATATCCTTTTTTGATAAGCGCCGTTTCCAGTGTTGCAATCCTGGCGTAGGTAAGACAATACGGGGAGCTTCCCTGATCTTTGACAGACGTTGTCATACCCATACTTCTAAGATTATAGGATGAAGGCAGTAATATACTTCCATCCAGCTCGTAAGAAACGCCTTCAGAAGTGATCGTCTCTTCAAAGGGCTCGTAAATCTCTTCCGTATTCTGGGCGTGTACCGGTACTGAAGATATGATCAATATGAATATAAGAAGTATCAGTTTCTTCATTCATTCCACCTTCTTCCTCTTTTCGTTATATACTTTATAAGCAATCAAACGCAGTACATACTCCGGCATTGCTCTTCTCTCAAGTTCCCATTCCTGCATGGTACGATAGGGTATCCCCAGCCACTTGGCAAAATCCGTTCTGTTCATCCCGGACTCCTGACGGATCATCCGAAAACAATAAGCAAGAACCTTGCGCTTTGCAGTCTGGTCATCCTTTTCATACTTTTCTACTTCAATCTCAATTCCTTCAATGTTTATCTTTTCCTTTTTCATTTATAAACCGCCTCCTTTGTGTAGTCATTGCGTGTATCTAATTCTATTATACGTAGTCATTGACTACATTGTCAAGCAAAAAAAATAGCACCTTTTATGCCTATTTCACACAAACAGCCTTCTTGCCTGTTGCCCAGTCAAGGATAGGGCGTGCATCAGGTACAAACAGATTTTCCGGGATATCTTCTCGGCTGAAAAACCTGTGTTCTATTACTTCGCTGTCTGTATCAGAAATCTTACCAATATAGCTATTTGTATGAAAGATGACCGA
>JAFZNL010000083.1 GCA_017550925.1 Lachnospiraceae bacterium
TAACTACGGTGCAGGACTCAAGCACAGGGTGCGGGAAGGTTTCTTTTTCTGTGTGAAATACGGCACCGTCTTTTTGATGGCTCTTGCATCCCTTTGCATTGTATTTGCACCCCAGGTCATTGAATGGTTCCGCAAGGATCCTGAGGTCATTGCCGTGGGTACCATTGCGCTGCGGGCACAGGCAGCCACCATGCCGTTATTGGCTACAACAACCATGACAAATATGATGCTTCAGTCCTGCGGCAAGGGCATGAAAGCCTCTATCAGCGCCTCAGCCAGGAGCGGTATCTTTTTCGTGCCGCTGATCCTGATCCTGCCGCAGGTCATGGGGATCCTGGGGGTGGAACTGGCACAGGCTGGAGCGGATATCTTATCCTTTGGTCTGGCCATCCCACTGGCGGCTTCGGAACTGAAGAAAATGAAGATAGCGGAGCAGTAAACAAGAGAGCAGAAAAAAGCACCCGATCGCGGGTGCTTTTCTTGTACTTATCTGATGTTATTCTGTCGGACCGTCAACTGTGGAAGTATCTTATTCTTCCTCTTCGTCTCCTCCGTCCTCATCATCGTCGTCCAGCAGGATGTAACCTTCGCCGTCATCCTCATCATCGCCTTCTTCAAATTCGATATCGGACTCGTCTAACTCATCATTGCTGTTTTCTTCAAACATATCAAAGCTGTCGATGGAACCATCCTCTTTGAAATAGATGCTCAGGTAGAAGGTGGTGTAGTTTTCGGTGTACATATCGAAATCCACCTCTTCGCTGTCCTCGTAGTAGGGATGGGTGATGTCATAGTGCTTGATCCCTGCTGCCTGGATATAACGGGCGATGGTTGAATAATAAGGTTTGATCTTGGCAAGGCAGCCATCGGTGATAGCAGGAGATGCTTTCAGGTCATCCATTTCTTCCTGGGCATCTTCCTGGACTCCTTCATAATAAATCAGAAGGCTTTCCCAGCGGGCGCTGTTAAGGTCGCCGGCTTTGTCTTCCATGGTTGCGGTTTCAGGTACTGTGCCCATGTGTTCCTTCTGGGCTTCGAAATTAAAGGACAGGTTGCTGCCTTCATCCAAAACGGTTGACTCGGAAAAGAGGTTTTCATCCGGAACATCGTCTTCCTCTTCTTCCTCAGCGGAACCATCCTCGCCGTCAGTTCCTTCTGCCTCTGCATCCCCACCGTCTTTGCTGACGCCGGCGATCTTTTCTCCTTCGGAAAGATCGATATCGCCTTCTTCAAGCATTTCCCATTCTACGTCGTCATCGGTAGTTTCTGTATCTGCGATCTCTTCTGCGCCCGGCGTTTTGCCACAGCCTGCTGCTAAGCAGATGGTCAGCATGGAAACGCCGATCAGCGCCATCAGTTTTTTCTTTTTCATAATAATCTCCTCTCAAATCTCGATTGCTGCAACTCAAAGAATACCACATTTTCAGTATTTGTCCAGTCAAACTTACAAAATCTTCGTGAAGTGTTTCTGAAAAAAATGCGAAAAAAGTGTGTTTTTTGTACGTGATAAATCCCGGGGGATGTGATATGATGGTAGCGATTTTGAAAAAGGAGTACTGAAACGAAAATGGCAAAGGCTTTGATCGCAATGAGCGGTGGCGTGGACAGTTCCGTTGCTGCATATTTGACAGGGCAGATGGGATATGAGTGCATGGGATGCACCATGCGCCTGTATGAAAATGATATGATCGGGGAAGACCTTTTGGGCAGCTGCTGCTCAGCCAAAGACACCGGCGATGCGCGCTCTGTCTGTGAAAGACTCGGCATTGATTATCACATCTTTCATTATGAAACAGAGTTTGAGGAAAAAGTCATCGCTAATTTTGCCGACTGTTATGAATGCGGAATGACGCCGAATCCCTGCATTGAGTGCAACCGGCACTTAAAATTCCATACCCTTCTTGAGCGGGCAGATGCGCTGGGCTGCGAGAAACTGGTGACCGGCCATTATGCAAGGGTTTCCTATGATGAAGGCCTGGGCCGTTATACACTGCGAAAAGCGGTGGACTTGTCCAAGGATCAGAGTTACGTTTTGTATATGGCAGATCAAAAAACGCTGGCAAGAATCCTGTTTCCGCTTGGTGATCAGACAAAAGCGCAGACAAGGGAGATTGCAGAGCAGATGGGATTTGTCAATGCAAATAAGCATGACAGTCAGGATATCTGCTTTGTGCCGGATGGCGAGTATGCCGCATTTTTGGAACGCTACAGAAATAAAAAGTATCCGCCGGGTAATTTCGTGGATAAGCATGGCGAAATCCTCGGCCGGCATAAGGGGATCGTCTGCTATACCATCGGACAGCGCAGGGGCCTTGGCATCGCCTGGGAGCATCCCTTGTATGTAACCGGCATCAGACCGGAGACCAATGAGGTGGTTCTCGGGAAAAACGAAGATCTGTTTACAACCCGCCTTGAGGCAGAGCATATCAATCTGATCACTATGGATGAAATCGAAGGAGAGCTTCGGTGCAGCGCCAGGATCCGCTATCATCATAAGGAACAGCCTGCAACAGTACGCCAGACCGGAAAGGACCGGATCGAGGTGATCTTTGACGAGCCCCAGCGGGCCATTACACCGGGTCAGGCCGTAGTCTTGTACGATGGTGAAATGGTGATCGGCGGCGGGACGATCATTTCCTAAAGAAAATGCTTGCATCTTCGCAGGCGGTGTGGTACAATTCTGTTGTTGCACTAATGATGGTCCTCTGCGTCACGGCATGTTTTCAGGCAGAAAACCGGACACAGTAAGATGCATGAACATCGTAGATTTGCGCTTTTTCACATGTTGGTGAAAAGCGTTTCGGATGAAGATCCGGGATAGGAGTACAGTTATGAACGACATCATCAAAGAGATCGAGCAGGAACAGCTCAAAGAAACCGTTGATACCTTCCATGTAGGCGATACCGTTCGCGTACACGGCAAGATCAAGGAAGGTAACCGCGAGAGAATTCAGATCTTCGAGGGAACCGTAGTTAAGAGACAGGGCGGCAGCAACCGTGAGACTTTCACCGTTCGTAAGACCAGCGGTGGTATCGGTGTAGAAAAGACCTGGCCCCTTCATTCTCCTAACGTAGAGAAGATCGAAGTTGTCCGCAGAGGTAAGGTTCGCCGTGCGAAACTGAATTACCTGAAAGGCCGCGTAGGAAAGCGTGCAAAGGTAAAAGAGCTTCGGTAAGATCCAAACGAATGATAGATCCCCAATCCACTTTGGATTGGGGATTTTTTTTGACGGAAAGCGCTTTATAGTGTAGAATGGTGGTCATGAGAAACAGACGCAGAAGCAGGGGCTTAACCTTTTATCAAAAACAGAAAAAGTTAGGACGGAATTTTGTCAAAGAAGTGATGCATTTTTTGTTCATCACCTTAGCGGCAGTGATCTTAGCAGTGGTCCTTGTTTTTTGTATCGGCCTTCGGACCGGGGTGATCGGCGTGGCAATGCAGCCTACCCTGCAGTCCGGCCAGCAGATTCTGGTCAATCGCCTGGTCTACCGTATCTTAGCGCCTAAGAGCGGGGATGTGGTGGTTTTTTATCCCAACGGAAACAAGGATGCCCATTACTATGTCAAGCGCGTGGTGGCGGTTCCGGGAGATACGCTGCAGATCAAGGACGGTTTTTTATACGTAAACGGATATCAGTATTCGGGATATGATTTTGATAAGATCGAGGAACCCGGGCTTGCAGATGAACCGCTGCAGATGGGACCGGATGAGTTTTTCATGCTCGGAGATAATGTCAACAACAGTGAAGATAGCCGTGCGGATAATATCGGTCCGGTATCGCGTAAAGATATCGCGGGAAAGGTGTGGCTGAAGTTCAAAGTGGGGGATGAACCCATGGCACTGGTAAAATAGGTTATATATAAGGAGTTTTATGGATTATCAATGGTATCCGGGGCATATGACAAAAGCCCGCAGGATGATGCAGGAGAATATCAAACTGATCGATCTGGTGATCGAGCTGGTGGATGCGAGGATCCCGCTCTCTTCCAGGAATCCGGACTTAAATGACTTAGCTTACGGCAAGTCCCGGCTGATCCTTTTGAACAAGGCAGATCTGGCAGATGAGAGAAAGACCAAAGAGTGGGTGAAGTACTTCGAAAAGCAGGGATTCTTTGTGGTGTCACTGGACAGCCGCCAGAGAAACGGGATGAAAGCCATCGAAGGCTGCGTGGCAAAAGCCTGCAGCAAAAAGATTGAAAGAGACAGAAGCCGCGGTATTTTAAACAGACCTGTCCGGACCATGGTAGTAGGTATTCCGAATGTGGGCAAGTCCACATTTATCAATTCCTTTGCCAAGAAGGCAGTGGCTAAGACCGGCAACCGCCCCGGCGTGACCAAAGGAAAACAGTGGATCCGAATGTCCAATAAATTGGAGCTTTTGGATACCCCCGGTATCCTCTGGCCAAAGATGGGAGACCAGCAGACAGGACTGCACTTAGCACTGATCGGCTCCATGAATGATGAGATTTTGGATCCCGAGAAAATGGCACTGTCACTGATCGGCATCCTGCAAAAGGATTATCCGCAAACCCTGGAGAAGCGGTACGAAGGGTTATATGAGGCGGCAGAAAAGATCAATAGCGGTGCAGCCTTTGCAGACGGGACTCCGGCCAAAATCCCACATATGAGTGAAGACGGCGAAGATCCGGTTGCCATCTTAGAAGGGATCGCCATGGTACGTGGCTGTATGAAAAAGGGCGGCCAGGCGGATACCGCAAGGGCAGCGGGACTACTGTTAGAAGATTTCAGGAGCGGCAGGCTCGGACGCATTACACTCGAAGAGGCGCCGGCTGATGAGGAGACGGAAGGATCCGCGACGGAAGAAGAAACAGGGGCGCAGGCTGATGCCTGATGAGTGTTGGAAAAGAGAGAATAAAAGTCGAATAGTTGACGATACCGGGAGATTAAAATGAGCGACGCAGAAAAGAAACATGAAGTAAAAACGGGCGCGGCCGGACAAAAGGCTGGTGGCAAAAAGAAGAAAAAATCCAATAAAGGCGGCTTTTTGAAGGAGTTTATCACCTTTAGTATTTATCTTTTATCGATCCTGATACTGACCTGGCTGCTGATGACCTATGTGGTACAGCGCACAGTGGTGGAAGGCGAATCCATGGAAAACTGCCTGCAAGACGGAGATAACCTTTTGGTGGATAAATTCACTTACCGGTCCCATGAACCGAAACGTTTTGATGTTGTGGTATTCCCTTATGCTTACGATGCGAAGACCTATTATATCAAACGTGTCATCGGCCTTCCGGGTGAGACGGTCTATATCGACGGGGACGGAGTCATTTATATCAATGAAGAGAAACTTGAGGAAAATTACGGAAATGAAGTGATTCTTGACGGCGGTCTTGCTACAGGTTTTGTTTTCCTTGGGTCGGATGAGTACTTTGTTCTGGGAGATAACAGAAATCATTCTACGGATTCCAGGGATCCATCGGTAGGACCTGTGAAACGCGACAGCATTATCGGCCGCGCAGCGTTCAGGATCTGGCCTTTTTCCAAATTCGGAAAGATAAATAAATAGATTCGGAGGATAGTTAGCATATGCAAACAATCGGTGAGATCAGGGCAATCTATCAGGCAGCAGATGAATTCATGCTGCCTGCTTTTATCAGGGAATATGAAAGCGACGGCCGAAGCGGTGTGCAGGCACTGGTAAAAAAGGCAGGAAAAGATCTGCAGGCGCTTGCGGATGAACGAGCCCGGATGGAAAAAATGAGTGAGTTTGAAAATAAGTACGCGCAGTTTACCTGCATCTGCGGCATCGACGAGGCGGGACGTGGTCCCCTGGCAGGACCGGTAGTGGCAGGTGCCGTTGTACTTGATCCGGCGGAGGAGATCCTGTATTTAAATGACAGCAAAAAACTCTCCGCAGCAAAACGCGACGAACTCTATGACATCATCATGGAAAAGGCGATTTCCGCATCGGTGGGTATTGTCGACCATCAGGTCATCGACGAGATCAATATTTTGCAGGCAACTTACCAGGCAATGCGGAAAGCGGTTGCCGGATTGACGGTTTCACCCGATATATTATTAAACGATGCAGTGACGATTCCGGGAATGACTATGAAACAGGTGGCTATCGTCAAGGGTGACGCCCGCAGCAAATCCATTGCGGCAGCATCTATCATTGCGAAGGTGACCAGGGACCGGATCATGCTTGAGTATGATAAAGAGTATCCCGAGTATGGTTTTGCAGGACACAAAGGATATGGTGCAGCAGCCCATATTGAGGCGATCAAAAAATACGGTCCGTCACCAATACACCGAAGAACGTTTATTAAAAACTTTGTGGATGAAGCGTAAAGTGATCCGCATTTAAAAGGGTTTACATAGGGATATCATATGGCACTTAACCTGCAAGGGCTGTTTTCACAGCAAAACAATATCCAGAGCGGTCAGGGGACTTCCGGCGGGATGGCTCCTGTATCATCTTATGCCCAGGCGGGCAGGGCAGGCGGCACACAGGCTGCGCAGCAGCTTCCTGTGGGTTCGGTGATCAGCGGTCAGGTCATGGAAGCGAAGGACGGCGCTGTGACCATTCAAACAGATAAGGGCGGTATGATCCAAGCCCATATGGAAGAGGGGGTAAGTCTTCAAAAGGGCAGTTTTGTCAGCTTTGAAGTCAGCGGCGTATCCGATAACAAGATATCCTTAAAAGCCCTGTTTACCAATACCGCTGCGGGTTCCAGCACCATGTCCGCAGCTCTTTCCCAGGCAGGCATTACCGAAAATGCAGCCTCTTTCGGCATGGTCCGTTCCATGATGGAAAACGGGATGCCCATCGATAAAAACTCTCTGATCGCCATGTACCGGCAGGTGAGTGCTCACCCCGAAACATCGGCGGAAAACATCGTTTCCATGAAACAACTGCAATTACCACTGACGGATGCCAACATCAGCCAGTTTGAAGCGTACCGGAATCTTGAGCATCAGATCACCGAAGCGACGGATCAGGTAAGAGGCAGTATGGATGCAGCCATCGATGAACTCTTTGGCGGCGGTGACCAGACAAAAGCCCTTTCCTTTATCCGGGATGTGGCGCAGCTCCTGTCACAGGAGACTGTTGAAGGCGCTGGAAGCGGTAGCGAAGGCGCCCAGGCAGAGGGTGGCAAGATGGTCATTACAGAAGCAGGGTTTACGCAGGAAGGCGCGAATGCCGTGACAGAAGGAACGGGTGACCAGGCGTTTATCAAACTGCTGGATGAAGCCATTGCCGGTGATAAAGCGCAGGTAGCCACGGAGACGCAGGCGGCTGCCGACGGCGCAGGGAA
>JAFZNL010000011.1 GCA_017550925.1 Lachnospiraceae bacterium
GTCAGCGCATCATAATACTCCGTTTCACTGCCTGCTCCGCTCTGGCTCTAAATGCAATCCGACCTACTGATATTCTCACCGTTTTTGCCAAACAGCGACGAGAACAGTACATCATCAGAGGAGCGTCCGCGGTCCGTGCTGATATCCCGGCTCAGGTCTGCATCCCCTTCGATGATATTGCGCATCTCCTCCTCATTTAGGGTCTGATCATTCTGATCATCGTATGAGAAGGATACCTCCTGCTCCTGTTCTTTCTCTTTTTCTGCCTCCTTCGCGGCTTCTTCCTCTTTTGCCTGTTTGATCTCCTGTCCTCTGACATCGACAGCATCAAACTGATCGACCTTTTGCAGCGTCTGTCCGATCTGCGCTCCCATCTTCAGGTTCTCTGTTTCCCGAAACAGTTTTTCTGTTCCCGCCTCTACCGCCAGGGTGTGTTTCCTGGATTTTTCCAGCATATTGGAAAAACTTCTGGCTTCAATATCTATGATGTAATTTCTTTCAAAGCCTTCCCGCATGAGTTCCTTCATGTTTTCAAAAATGCTGTCTCTTTGCTGCTGGGAAGTCAGCGGCTTTTCCATGGCCTGTTTCCAATAGTTGTCCATCCGGTCCAGCCAGTCTTTATGAAACTCGTCCTTATATCTGGGCTCATCATATTTTACAAACTGCTCCATGCCGGCAACAGAATTGTTTTCTGTGAAGATCCTGCTTTTCCTTCGCGCATAGTTAAAAAGTGACAGTGTACCAAGGTCATCAATTGCCCAATTATTCTCAAGGCCCGCCTTGTAAGCCTCCGCGCTGGCCTTTAAAAGACCGGAGCCTCTGGCTGCCCGCTCATGCATATGAAAAGCATCATTACCGGGATCCGTGATCCCTGCCTCTTTGAGCACTTTATTGCTCTCCGGATCGATCCCTTTTTCATAGAGCCTGTCCAGATAAGTATTTACCTGGCTCATCTGATCATAGAGTTTTCTGCGGTAAAAATCTTCCCGTTCATCGGAAAGGGGCGCCTTTCCCTTTTCCGTCCAGTAATCCGCAAGGGTGTTGATGGCGCCGTCCGCCTGGATCACCGTATCATAGACAGGAAACCCCTTTCTGGTACTGACCGCCATCTTGTAAGGCAGACTACCGGACATATCCAAGACCGGACCAAAGGCCATAATGCCGGCCTGCAGCGGGGTCTGGGTCATCATATAGGCATCCGTATAGCCTGCAGCGAAACGCCGAAGCATGTTTGGCCCCATGGCCGATGCAAACTGACGTGCCTTGTCCCTGTACTGCTCGTAGACATCATCCCGCATGTCCCTTACCATGTCCTGCTCTATGACATTCATGCGGTTCTGGTAGCGCTCGACGCGCTCCTGCATGGCCTGCTCCTCATCCGCCATGCGCTGCCTTCTTTCTTCTACCTTTTGCTGAAGCGCCCGTGCCTGCTCTACCTGCTGCTGCGCAGCTTCTAAATCCTCCTTGTCATGCTGCAGGGCGATTTCATTACTCTGCTTGCTGACACGGGGCGCAAACGGATTATACTCCGCAGGTTCATCCGAAGGCTCCACATCTCCCAGCTCATCCAGTCTTTTCTGCGTCGCTTCCAGTTTCTTTTGTGCGTCCTCCAGGGCCTTCTGAGCTTTTTCCATGGCCTCCCTGGCCCTGACTTCCTCCTGAACGACAGACGGTTCCTCTTCTTTATGTCTCTCAAGAAGATCTGCCTGCTCCTGCAGGACACCATCTAACATGGTGCGTTCATCGTTCATTTCCTTCATAAGGCCGTTGCCGTAATCCAGCCTGCCGCCGCTGCTTTCAAACACTCTGCTGTAGCGCATGTCCATATCATCTGCGGCAACTACCAGGTTTTTCCGGGTTTCCTCAAAAGCAGCCTGATCGACCACCGTTTGCACCTTGGTGTTGGACGCTGTCATATAGATCCGCTCGGCATCCCCTGCATCTTCCCTAAACGCCTTATTGATCGGGGATTTTTCCTCCATTTCGTCCAAGTTGTTATAGACCGGAGACTCCATATATTCCGCTCTTTCCTCTTTTGAGGGAAGTGTCGTCACGAAACCGTCCAGACACATTCTGATATTGTAATAGGACTGTTTCAGCCGGCTTTCCGGGAAAGAATTCGGCTCCGGGAGTTCCACTCGCTCCGTGCTTTCCACGGTCTGTGGGCTGTCATTAAACCGGAAGGTCTGTTTTTTCTCCCTCTTGATCAAAGATGCCGGCTTATCCGAAAGCACCACTGCATCTCTTCCGTTGGAATACACCTCCGATACTTCCACCCGGCAGTCGGGATCTGTCGTTGCGCGCATGGTTTCGATCTTGTAATACTCTTCCTTTTGCGCATCGCTCAGCTCATCCCAGGTCGGTACGTCATTCTCTTCTGCATAGTTGTTATATCTGACCTGTGTGTGCTCTTTTATCGGTACACCATTGATACGGATCAGGTCGAAACTGTCCCCTCCCTGTATTTCCAGAAAAACGGGTGACCAGTAATTACTCAGGGCGTTGTTATAATACACAGCATAGCCTTCCAGGGCCTTTTCCGTTTGATCTGTAGTCATTTCAAAGGGATTGACCTGCCCGTTTTCCAACGCCTCCTGATATGGCTGGATCGGTACCTTCTCCTGAATCCTTTTAAACGAGTTTTCGATGGCGCCTTCCTGCGTGCCCATAAAATACACGTCCACAAGTTCATCCATGGATGCCTCAACCTTATCCGCAAGATGCTTCGGAAGTGGTGTCCCTTTGTCCATAAATGCTGAAAAAGCGTCAAGTTCCTCCGGCGTATAGCCTTTTAATCCGTTCGTGGCCATACTTGTCAGCTGCAGTGTGATCAGCGTCGAACTGTAAGGGAAGTTTTCATTAAACTCTTTCAGGGTCTTATTTTTGTACTCTTCCTGATGCGCGGTGAAAAACTGACGGGCCATCAGCGTCGGCATGATCCAGTTGTCTCCGTTTGCGGTCAGGGAATGCGGATCATGGCAGGCCTCAACCAGGGATTTGAGGTTTTGCAAGGTCACGATATTGCTGTGAAAATCCAGTTTTTCCGCCTCGGTGCCGAATCCTGCATTATACCCTGCCATGACCACCGGATCATAGTAGCTTTGCATCTGTCCTTCAATGACCTGTACCAGATCCGTTCCGATGGTAGACAGCAGCATCATCTCTCCCTTGCGCTCCTCAATGATCTTAGGATCCGCAATATTCATATCCGGCAGGCGGTATTCACCCAGCACCTTGTTCGCATCCCGGTACAGCTCTCCCCAGGCCTTTGCACTCTCATAGTTGCTTTCCACCTTGCCGTCCCAGGTTGTTTCCTTTATGGGATGCTCTTTTAGAAACTTCACAAATTCTTTGAAATAGGCATCCCTGTCATGCCCCGGAAGGGTTCCTGCCTCAAGGGCCGGAATATCCTGAAATGCTACCTGGTGCTTCGCCATGCAAAACATGTCAAACACGCAATTGATGGAATTCATTCTCGGGTCGACAAGTCCCGCCTCCTCAAGGATCCGCTTATCGATAGTTGCCATCTTATCGCCCCAGGAACCAAGTTCTTTTTTGGCTTCCCGGTAAACATCCATATGTGTGTTTTCGACTGTAAATCTCGGCATATCCTATACCTCTCATCTTATTTTAGTGCCAAAAGAATTTCGTTCTCTTATAGATGATACATCAAAATGACCCATTTCGTTGCAAAAAAATCATTCTTTCGGTTGCGCAGCCAGTGCCTCGCAGAATTTTACAAATTTTTCCTCCGTGGCATAGGAAGCAAAAGAAAACTGCTGATACTTCGCCTTATCATTCGTCCAGTACAGATACAGCCAGGGACCGGTGCCGCCACTGTCCGACGATTCCTCTCTTGCCTTGACTGCGCCGCCCTTTACAAGTTCATAAAAGCCCGACCACTGATCCTCCGTCAATTCTACAGTGCCGGTCTTTGTCGTATCATTTTCCGTACAGGGACCGTAATCATTCTTCCGTTCTCTGGTCTCGTGAAAAAAAAAGTACTTTCCGTCTTCCACATAAAACCGGTATCTTTGATAAAAGGCGTCATAGTTGATATTTTCCACCGTGTAATAAAAGTCCGTGATATCCTCTTTTTGGATATCCTTCCCTACGGTTTTTGCATTACTGAATATTGGCATCGTATCCGCCTCCTCACTTTCGCCGCAGCCTGTAAGCAGCACAAATAACAATATGCAGATTGTCAGTTTTAAAATTTTCTTCATGTCTGATCCGCTCTTAAGAAATATTCGAAATATATCTTTCGCTGCATTTTCACACTCATAGTCTATTATAGCATAGAACATGCCGCTTTCTCCAAAAAATTCCCGTTTTCTGACATTTTCACGACGTTTCTCTGTATAGTTGACGAATACTTGATAATATGCGAAGATGTGAAAGAAAAAAAGACATCATTTCAAAAGAAAGCGAGAATATTATGCCGGGATCATCATTTGGAAACCTGTTTCGCATCCATACTTTCGGAGAGTCCCACGGCGCGGGGCTTGGCGCCATCGTGGACGGCTGCCCTGCCGGTCTCTTTTTGGAGGAAAAAGACATTCAAACATACTTAGACCGCAGGAAGCCGGGTCAAAGCAACATCTCAACGCCCCGTAAGGAAGCTGACAAAGTGGAGATCCTCTCCGGCGTTTTTGAAGGCCAGACCACCGGCACACCAATTGCCATGCTGGTCCGCAATACCTCCCAAAAGTCCAAGGACTATTCCGCACTGGCTAACTGCTATCGTCCGGGACATGCGGACTTTACTTTTGATGAAAAATTCGGCCACAGGGATTACCGCGGCGGCGGACGTTCTTCCGGACGTGAAACCATTGGACGTGTTGCTGCCGGAGCCATTGCAGCAAAGCTTTTATCTGAACTGAATATCCGGGTGATGGCCTATACCAAAAGTATCGGTCCTGTTTCTGTCGATATGACAAAGTTTAATGAAGAAGCAATCCTGAACACGCCTACTGCCATGCCCGATGAAGAGGCCTCCGCAGAAGCTGAAGTTTATCTGAAAAAATGCATGGAAGAAAAAGACTCTGCCGGCGGCGTGATCGAATGCAAAGTCTTCGGCCTTCCGGCAGGTATTGGCGAACCTGTTTTTGATAAGTTAGACGCCAACCTTGCCAAAGCACTTATGTCCATTGGCGCAGTGAAAGCCGTTGAGATAGGCGACGGTGTAAATGTCGCCATGATGCATGGCAGCGAGAATAATGACCCCTTCATGACCAACGAAGAGGATTTTCCGGAGATCGCAGACAGGATCCCCATTATCAAAAAGACAAATCACAGCGGCGGAACCTTAGGTGGGATTTCCGACGGCAGCGAGCTGATCATCCGCGCTTATGTGAAACCCACCCCTTCTATCTTCCGCCCCCAGCAGACTGTGGATACGGATGGAGAGAATGTCGAAATAACCATAAAAGGAAGACACGACCCTGTGATCGTTCCCAGGGCCGTGGTTGTTGTTGAAAGTATGGTCGCGCTGACCGTTGCCGATCTGCTGCTTACAAATATGACATCGCAGATGGAGCATGTAAGAAAAATCTACAATCCATAAAAAATGGTGATTATTCTATTCTGATCAGATCACATCGCTTCCAGCGTCTTTTTGATCTCCTTGATGAATCCTTCGCTGTTCTGCACCTGTACGTTCTCAAGCTTGGTGATCAGTGCAAGGTCTTTGGTCATTCGGCCGCTTTCGATGGTAGCGATGGTTGCTTTTTCCAGCTTATCTGCAAAAGCGGAAAGCTCTGCGTTGCCGTCCAGCTCGCCGCGCTTTCTCAGGGCGCCGGTCCATGCAAAGATTGTTGCTACGGAGTTGGTGCTGGTCTCTTCGCCTGCCAGATGCTTGTAATAATGACGCTGTACGGTTCCGTGTGCTGCTTCGTACTCATATACGCCTGAAGGAGAAACCAAAACGCTGGTCATCATGGCAAGGGAACCGAAAGCTGAGGAAACCATGTCGCTCATCACGTCGCCGTCATAGTTCTTGCAAGCCCAGATGAAACCGCCCTTTGCCTTCATGACGCGGGCTACCGCATCATCGATCAGGGTGTAGAAATAGGTGTTTCCTGCTGCATCGAATTTTTCTTTATACTCTGTATCAAAGATCTCCTGGAAGATATCCTTGAAGGTATGGTCATAAGTCTTTGAAATCGTATCTTTCGTTGCAAACCAAAGCTCCTGCTTGGTATCCAGCGCATAGTTAAAGCATGCCCTTGCAAAGCTCTCGATGGACTTTTTCGTGTTATGCACGCCCTGGATCACGCCGGGACCGTCAAACTCCTGGATGGTCTTTCTGGTTTCGGTACCGTCTGCTGCGGTAAACACCAGCTCAGCCTTGCCCGGACCGTCAGCAGCGATCTCCACGTTTTTATATACATCACCATATGCGTGACGAGCCAGTGTGATGGGTTTTTCCCAGTTACGCACACAGGGCTCAATGCCTTTGACAATGATGGGCGTACGGAACACGGTACCGTCCAGCATGGAACGGATGGTGCCGTTGGGGCTCTTCCACATCTCTTTCAGTTTATATTCTTCCACTCTGGCTGCATTGGGAGTAATGGTTGCGCACTTTACAGCCACGCCGTATTTTTTTGTCGCTTCCGCAGAATCCTTTGTTACCTGATCATCGGTCTCATTTCTGTGCTCAAGACCCAGATCATAGTACTCTGTCTTTAAATCAATGTATGGTGTCAGCAGTTCATCCTTGATCATCTTCCAAAGGATCCTGGTCATTTCATCCCCGTCCATTTCAACAAGGGGTGTTGTCATTGCAATCTTGCTCATGTCTTAAGTACCTCCAAATATTATTCTGTATTTCGTGATCCCCTCCGGACTCCCTCGCCCGTATCCTGCTCCGCCCTTCAATTTTCAATACTATCATTTTCCGAAAAACCAGATCATGCTTCATGACGAATGATTTACGAAATCACACAATCCCAATTATATAAGTATCTACCAAAAAAAGCAACCACGTAATCCTCTACTTCCTGCACATCCGTATCATTTCCACCTTGCTCTTAGCACTCTCGATCAGCGCATCGTGGTTTTCCATGATAAAGCCTGCATTTTCCGCTCTTGACGCTTCTTCAAGCGCCAGCGCCTGTTCAAACAGATCTGTCAGCCCCATCGTCTTGGCATTACTTTTCAGGGCATGGACTTTTACGCAATATTCTTTCCAGTCCTTTTTCTCATAAAGCATTCGAATCTCATCTGTTTTGCCGGCGCATTCCTTTTCAAAATCGCCAAGGATCTCAAAATACATGGTTTCATCGTTTGCGCAAAAACGAAGTGCTGCTGCGGTATCCACGCCTTCTGCCTTCAGTTTTTCCATATCATAGACAGCCCCATCTTCCGATGTGAACTGATCTGTATCATCATCCACCGGTGCAAATTCCATGATCTCCATCTCACTGCCGGATTCTTTCTCATCCGGCTGGTCCGCTCCGGGCATTTCACCTACAGTCTCAAACTGAGCTATACTATTTCGATTCAAGCCCGGCAGATCAACTTTGGCAGACTCCGTATCCGATAAAACTATCTCTTTCTGACCTGCTCCCAGCTGTACATAGTGAGCCTGCTCGATCCCTGCCGTTCCTGCATCCAGCCGTTCATATTTTGTTTCCGTGGCAGCTGTCTGCACCTTCTGGGTCTGGATCAGCTCCGGATGTCCCTGCGACGTCTGTATCTGATAGAGCCCCTTCGGCAAATAGGCTTTCAGTTTTTCAACCAGCTGTCCTAACTCAATGGGCTTGGAAAGATAATCGGTAAAGCCTTCCTTCAGATAATTTTCCCTTGCCCCTACTACTGCATTGGCAGTCAGCGCGATAATAACCGTCTGTGTAGGTACAAGATTCAATTCTTTCAGTTTATGCAGGGTTTCGATACCATCCATGCCGGGCATCATATGATCAAGGAAAACGATATCATATGTCTTTTGTTTCATCCGCTCTATGGTTTCTGTTCCGGAGTTTACCAGATCAGGCACAATCCCGTTCAGCTTTAACAGATTTCGGACCACCTTCAGATTCATTTCATTATCATCCACAACCAGGATCTTGGCATTCGGTGAACTGATCACATCATCCTTCTTCTTCCGCCTGCCGCCTTCCTTCAGCCTCTGCTCATAGTTGCCGATGGGCGTGGGATCTGCGATCTCCTGGCGGATGGTAAAGGAAAACATCGAACCTTTTCCATAGGTACTTTCTACCTCCAGCATACTTCCCATCATGGTAAGCAGGTTGGTGACAATTGAAATGCCAAGCCCCGTTCCCTCGATGCTGTGGTTTCGGATCTCATCAAGGCGTTCGAAAGATTCAAAGAGTCTGTTCTTATCCTCTTCTTTAATGCCAATACCGGTATCCTCGACGCAGACTCTGATCCGCACGCTTTTCTGATCCCGGTCTTTGACAAAGATTGACAGATGCACTCTTCCTTTTTCCGTATATTTCACAGCGTTGGTCAGCAGATTCATGATGACCTGGGAGACTCTCACATTATCTCCAAAAAGGGTACATGGCAGCGTTTCATCGGCATCCATGATAAAGATAAGTCCCTTGGCTTCTGCCCGCTGGATAACCGACTGGTACAGATCATTCAAAAAACCGGCCGTATCATATTTCACCGGAATGATATCCATCTTGCCGTCTTCGATCTTGGAAAAGTCCAGAATGCTGTTGATCAGGGAAAGCAGCGTGCTTCCTGCAGAATCAATGCTGTCCGCGTATTCTAAGATATTCTCATCCTTGGATTCCCTCAGGATCATTTCATTCATACCCAAAACTGCATTGATGGGCGTCCTGATCTCATGGGACATCTGTGCCAAAAAAGTGCTTTTCGCCTCGTTGGCGTTTTTTGCTTCTTCAATGGCTGCCTTCAGTTTTTCCTCATATTCTATCTGAGCCACATTGGAAATATGATACTGGATCATTGCGATGGAATTGAGCAGCGTTCCGCAAAGATATAACACCGGGAAACGGTCCATGAAAGTCTTGGTATAATACTGCTCCATATCCGCTCGAATAGGCGTATAAAACAAGACGATGAGAAGAATTTCATAATACGCCGAAAGCAACACTCCAAACCGGACGTCGCCAAAATAACTGAATGCCAGTGGCACCAGCATGATCCATAGAATAGCAAAGCCTTCATTGACACCGGTTACCGCATACCAGGTAAAAATGATCAGACACATGAGAAGTGCGATCAGGATGGCTGTGGTTCTTTGTTTTAAAACACCCGCACAGACCATGATCAATAATCCTGCCAAAAAAATGATCGCTGTCGTCCAGGTAACAGCACCCTTCTTCTGTACGATATTTACACAGGTCATCACCCCACCGGTGAGCATAATGATCAAACCGATAATTACCTCGAGTTTCAGATTATGCTCTAATCTCTCCCCGAGGTAAACTGACTTGCCCAGGGCTTTCCAGCCGCTGGCCATCCTATTCAACAACGCTTTCATATATCACTTTTTCCTTCTGAATAAACCCGGAATATTCAATAACAGAAGCCCCCCCGCGCATGCAAAAAAGATTGCTACGACAGGGATCAGCGGGAAGTGGTCTCCGGTATCCGGAGATACATCCTTATTATGGAGCTCTGCTGTGTTTTCTGCTATCTGCATGGCCACCTCACCGACACCGGCATAAATGCCATAAGGCGTAAAATGATTGGTGGCAAAAGAGAATACCTTCTTGCCGTCCACTTCGGATTTGGTCCCGTAGTGGATATCCAGGCTGCCGTCCTCTTTCAGGGAGACCGCGCAGATCTGCTGGTCATAGAGGGTATCCGATACAGGCACTGTCATCAGTACCTGCTCTTTTCCGAAATTGGTAATGGGTACATTGGTAGCGGCATCCACCATCTGCAGGTTCATGCTGACCAGCTGACCTGATACCGGCATGCCCCACTTTTGGGCAACTGCCTGTTTCAATTGTTCCTCAGCCTGCGCATCATTTGAAACAAACAAGCGGTAATAAGCATCATCATCTACAGGATCCGCTGCAATGGAAATCGCATCCGGATAGGTCGATCCTAAGTTTACCGTCTCAACATAGGGTTTTCCCTCAGGATCCAATGCCACATAACCGCTGTTTTCACCGTTTTCAGAACCGGTTGCTTCACCAGCTCCTGCCCCACCTCCAGCACCTGCACCAGTTGCATCATCTGTATTCTGCGCTGCGCCACCACCATTGTCTCCGGCTGAGGTGTTCTCTCCTTCTGTCCCTTCAGAGTCCCCTGTGGTCACAGCATCGCCCAGGGATACTGCCGATGCATCAAAAGCCATGGAAGAAATATAATCTCCGATGGCTCCAAGGGCAGGGGGTAAAATAATTGCCCTGACATCTTTGTTTTCATAATAGGAAAACGCCGAAGGCGATGCGCTTGTCAGGGAGTAGGACTGTCCGTCGATATTGACAGAGGCAGGAATCCTGACAATTCCGGTTTCATCCGGCGTAGCACTGCTGCGAAGGAGCACAGCGGTTTTATCAGAACCGCCGACACCACCCGGAACATTAACGATCAGACCGCGGAATCCTAAGTAATTATCATCCAGTACCGTGTCCGTCAGGGCGGCTGCGCTGCCACTGACTGCGGCTACCGGAATATCACCAAGGGCCGGTTTTCTGAATTCCTCATTGGTTAGCCTTGTAGAGGTCTGTTCATAGGAAAGCGCCGGCAGAGCCTCTGCCGATTCAAAAACAACGGAAGGTGATACCGCACCGGTAAATGCACCAAGCCCGATCTTTTCAACGGAAGCGGGAATGTGCAGATCCGTGATGGGACAGCCGTCAAAGGCCCTGTCTGCAATTTTCCTGATCTTTCCGCCGCCATTGATCTTTGTCAGCCCGTTGCAGCCCCAGAATGCAGCTTCACCGATCTCTTCCAGATTATTACCGAGGTTCACCTGCTGAATCTCAATTTTCCCTGCAAATGTGCTGCCGGCGATCTTTTTGACTGTATCAGGGATCGTCACCACAGCAGAATCGCCTCTGTAAGCTAAGAGTACGCCATCTCCTACGATCAGGAAATCATCACCGTTGCCATTTTCCCATTCTTCTAAGAAAGGCGTATTTGCAAAAGCCTCCGGCTGAATATCTGTTACGCTGTCCGGTATATATACCTGCTCTAAACCATCACAATGATAAAAGGCTCCGTATCCAATGCTCTGCAGTCCTTCCGGCAGGACCACGGATTTTGCGCTGCTGCGGGCAAATGCAAGATCACCGATCCTTTTGGTTCCGTCTGCAAAACCCACATGTGTCAATTCGCCATTCTGATAATATGCTTTTCTGGATACCAGTCCATCCGCGGAAGGCGTAATGATATCCGTCGAAGCCGGATACATCTCAAGCGGCAGATGGGCAGGGTTTTGTTCTTCCTGCGAAGGCAGCTGCTCTCCGGTTACCGTAAGTCCCTCTTTTCCGTCAATGACCTGATTTCCGAATCCGCTGTCGGAAAAAGTCTTCGGCAGGACTACCGCTTCGTTTCCCACAACACGGGTCTTGATGCTTCCATCGTCACCGCTGTAATCCTCCCATACATCTGCCTTGCTGACATCCGCCGGATTTGTGGTTTCAAACTTGGCAGAAGGTTTTTTCTTTGCACTTTCCGCCGCTGTATCTGTCTGATCGCTCTTCTTCTTTTCCGTCTTTTTCTGCTCGCTGACAGGGAAATAACTGCCGATGGCGTTCTCGCTCACACTGTCCTCATATGCCATGAGCTGGGACTGGGACAGGTCGAAATTCCTGAAGAACTCATAAGCCGTCGTTCCCACATCGGAAATGATGTTCAGGTTCCGACAGCCATCAAATGCCGTATCATGAATGGAAATAACAGATGCAGGGATCCTCACATTGGTCAGGGATCCGCAATCCTCAAAAGCTTTGGCGCTGATCTTGCGCACCGAAAGGGGCACCGTGATCTCTTCTAAGTTTTCACAATTGGAAAATGCAAATTCCGGGATCTCCGCCAGATTGGAAGAAAGGGTGACGGTTTCAAGATTATCACATCCCCAGAACGCGTAACGCTCGATCTCTAAGACCGAATCCGGAATGGTAAAATGTGTCCCCGGTCTGCCTGATAACACACAGTAGAGTTTGGTCTTATCCTTATTGTACAGCGCTCCGTCCGTGAATACGAAATAGGGATTTTTATTCAGATCCAGGGTGGCGAGTTTGTCATCACCGGAAAAAACGCCGGCTCCCAGTTCATACAGCACATTACTGAAAGTAAAACTCTTTAAGTTCTCACATTTCGCAAACGCCCCGCTCTCCAACGTCTCCAGGTTGCCGGGAAGCACCACCGCATTCAGGGATGAACAACTACGGAACGCACCGTTTTCAATGGTTTCCAGAGAAGCCGGAAAGATCACGCTGGTCAGGAAACTTTGGTTGGAGAATGCCTCAGATGCAATGGTTTTTGTCCCATTCGGAATAGACACAGCCGAAGCTGTGCCGTGATATCCGTAAACGGTACTTCCTTCTTTTTCAAAGTCGCCGGACAGACCAACGGCCTGTACGAAGCCGGGCGGCACCTGTGTGATCACAAGGGCCAGCGCGATCAGGACGGCTCCGATGGCGCGGGGGAGGATTTTTTTCATATGGAACCCCTAAAAGTTACTATTCAC
>JAFZNL010000084.1 GCA_017550925.1 Lachnospiraceae bacterium
TGTAAGATTTTATGATATGAGATAAAAAAGGATCGGTTCGATTTGATCGGACCGATCCTTTTTTGTGTTGTCGTAACGGGAAGCGATAGATATGCATGGTATAGCTTGATACTCTATAGCAATTACGAGTTTTGTGATGCAAGAAATGCAAGTACCTGCTCCCGGTCCTGTAGCGCTGCTGTGGCACCCACAGCGGTAGTGGTAATGGCGCCGCAGGCGTTGCCGAAACGCAGTGCATCCCGGTCCGAGGCGCTGCGCAGAAGTTCGCTGGCAAATCCGGCTACAAAACTGTCGCCTGCGCCGGTCGCATCAACTGCATCGATATTACAGGCGGGAAGGAGAATGCGCTCTTTTTTATTTGCCAGGTAGCAGCCTTTGCTGCCAAGTTTTATGATCACATTTTTTATCCCATAACCTAAGAAAATATCAGCCATTTCTTCGGGGGTATCTTCATTTGTATAATACTTCGCCTCATCCTCATTGGGCGTGATATAATCTACCAACGGCAAGCAGTCCTTCAGATCTTCGAGTGATAGGGGATGGAAATTCGGAAGCTTTGTATCGGCAAAGATCAGTATGCCGGCGTCACCGGCAGTCTTTAATACGGAGTAAATGATGTCCGGGTCATCGAAGGGTGCACGGAATAAAGACCCTAAGATAATGGCTTTTGCACTTAAGAATCTGTCGGCATATTTTTCGGGATGAAAATTATAGCGGTGCGCGCCGTTGGTGATGGATTTGCGGGTGCCGTCATCATTGACAAACATGGTGGTAACCGGCGTCGGGTGGTCGTTTTCCCGGATGATGAAAGAAGTATCCACACCGAAATCACTGAGGGTGTGCAGGATCATATCACCGGCAGGATCGTTTCCGAGAAAACACAGGATGCCGGTGTTCATGCCAAGCTTCGCAGCGGTTGCGGCCTCATTCACAGCTTCGCCGCCCACGTTCAGGGAACCGGAACGGGCCCTGTAGCCGGAGGCGGAGATAGGCTCTTTGTCAAACCCTTTTATGATCGAATCTACCAAAGCGGTACCGATACAGAGGATATCTGTTTTTTGCATTTTGCGTCCTTTCAAAAACTGATCAATGATTTCCGGTTTCGTTTGTATGATGGACATAGTGCGGTCATGTTTCTGACCATCTCATCCATGTCAGGCGATCAGTTCATCTTTCCGTGCTTCCATCTCCTCGATGCTGCGTTTCATACTCGGATAACTGCGCAGATCTTTGACCGTGAAATAGAGGGCTGCGATAAGCAGAAAAATTGCAAGTCCGGTACTGAATACTCCTGATACGCCGATGGCAGGAAGAGCCTTATAAACGGTCGCCGCGCTACCTACCAATGAGACGATGGTACGAAGGAAAGACAGATGCGTCTGTTCCACCGACAGCCTTGAATTCTGAAAAGAGAGTTCGGTCCGCAGTACTGCGAGCTCTGTCCTCTCATGCGAAAGCTCTGTCCGTTCCAGTGCCAGTTCCTGTTCTGTGGTTTCGAATTTTCCCGCATTAGCCATAGTTTTATCCCTTTCTCAGATATCTAGTTTTTATTGAGATGTTAAGAGTTTACTGAAGCTATTATAGCATGCATATGTATCATATGCCACTTCGAAAAGCTATAGATTTTTCCCTGCCATCAGCAGTTTATCTGTGTGTTTCAATTCTCCGACTTTTTCCAATACACCTATCACATGACCGTTTTCCTCGCCTGTTTCACGAAACTCAAAAAGCGGATGCATACAGATCTCGCCATTTTCACCCGTATCCATTTCCACAACGGAAAGCACCCGCCTGCTGCGGTCTCTGAGCCTGCCGAGATGGATAATGATATCGATGGCACTTGCGATCTGCCTTCGGATCGATGGCAGGGGGAGATCAGCACCCATCAGAACCATGCTTTCTAGGCGCATGATCATGTCCTCTGCACTGTTGGCGTGTGCGGTGGACAAGGAGCCGTCGTGTCCTGTATTCATAGCCTGCAGCATATCAAGGGCCTCGGCACCGCGACACTCACCAACAATCACGCGATCTGGTCGCATACGAAGGGCAGCGCGGATGAGATCCCTGATGGCGATGGGACGGCATTCATCCATGTTGGAGTTACGTGTTTCCAGCCGAACCAGATTTTCCACACCCTGGATCTGAAGTTCGGCTGAGTCTTCGATGGTGATGATCCGTTCCTGTTTCGGAATAAAGCCGGAGAGCACATTCAAAAAAGTGGTTTTTCCACTGCCGGTTCCGCCACCGATCAGGATGTTATATTTGGCTTCTACAAGCGTTTGGAGAAATTGTGATACCTCAGAAGTGATAGATCCGAAACTGATGAGTTGTTCCATTGTGATAGGATGCTCCGGGAATCTTCTGATGGTGAGGATCGGTCCATTCAATGCAACCGGTGGGAGAACGACATGGACACGACTGCCTGCAATCCTGGCATCCACGATGGGGTCTCGTTCATTCACAACCCTGTTGCACCCTGCTACGATCTGTGAGATCACATCCTGCAGTTTTTCAACACTTTCAAAACGTCCCGGATGCCGATAGAGTTTGCCGTCTTTTTCCAGAAAAATATGATCCGTGCCGTTTACCATGATCTCAGTTACGGCCGGATCATCGATCAGATCCTGCAGGATTCCTAGTTTGCGTATCCCGTGGTAAAGTTCTCTGCGAAGAGTATTCTTCTGTGCAAGGCTTAGGTAAGTTGTTTTTCCGAGAGAAAGGATCCTTTCCTCGATTAGTTCCATGACCTGTTCATCGCTTGTCTCAAGCTGCATATCAAGATGATGGAGGAGGTCACTTTTCAGGGTTTCCCTTATCATCTCATATGACACGTTTTCGATTTCAGAATCGTCGCAGGCGACGGGAGTGACTTCTTTCCCGGATTCGTTCTCATATTTTTTCATCAGTTTCATGAAGTGGACCTTTCGACAAATTGTTGGTTGGTTTTCAACACCATTTTTATCAGACGTTGCATTATCTGATCAAATAGACCCAATCGGAAAAGCAACTAAGAATATTTGGATTTTTTTAGTTGCACAAGTATCAGCAGCTGTCAACGAACTGTTAGGATCTCTCTCCTGATATATTCGGCCAATTCGCTTTTGGAAAGGGATGATACCTCTCTTGGTAATTTTGAGAATGTAGGTAAGACGCATCGTTTTGTCTTTTTTTCAATTTCCTGCAAGTGTAGCATGGACAGGATTCTTTCATATTGATCCACCTTAGCCTTGGCAAGTCCATCCTCCTGATAGGGGCAGATGATCTCATCACATAGCTCAAGTATCCCCAGCAGTCCACTGACTTCACTCAAATCAATAATGATGACACTGTAGTCCGTTTCTAGCATGATCTTTTTCAGCATTCTTTTTATGATGTCTGGATCCATTTCCTCGATATCAGGAAAGGAGACCACCGGCGGAATCATATCAATGTCGCCGACACGTTCTACCATGGCTTTCAGCCGCCAGATAAACTCTGTTTCGTGTCCCGTCATGTAAAAAAGCAAGTCCGCCAGATCTCTCGAGAACTCCCGTTGCAGAAGGTATTCCATGCCGGAGCAGGGTTCGAGATTCAGATACAAAACGTTTTCTTCTTTTGCCAGTACCTGCCCCATTGTGATGGCAATGCTGCTTTGTAAAAGGGATCTTGCAGGGGAGTATAAACCGATCAGCCTTACCTGCTTGGAAGCATTCCGAAAGCCGTTGCCGTTTTCAGATAAAACCCCCGCCTCGAGCATTTTTTCCATGAGCTGCGCTATAATATGATTTACCGGCTGATACTTAAAAATCCCATCCGCTGACTTATCCTCCGTCAAATAAATGATACTGCTGTTTTCGAGGATCTTTTCGGTATGATAAGAAGTGAGATTCACCTGTCCGATCACAACCAGCCGGCAGCTTTCCCTGGAAAAAGCGGTCATCATTTTTTCGATATCATCAAA
>JAFZNL010000085.1 GCA_017550925.1 Lachnospiraceae bacterium
ACACTGACTTCAAAGGGGGCTTTTTTATCCTGATAAGCGTTCACAAAGCATGCCCCATCTTCCGACCTTAGGATCGTCACATTTCCCGTGATGGCTGCCACTTCAATGTCCGTAAACTCCTGGGTCACCTTCATTTCAGCATCCTCCATATCAGCAAAACTCATCATCTCAAAATTGCCGCCCATCCGTGCATAGGCTACGCCGCAGAGTGCACCGCCTGCTGCGATCAGGGCTATCGCCACGATGATCGTTATGATCACTTTTCTCATCTATGCTCCTCCGAAACTTACTCCGTTTTCACAAATATTCTCTTGATCCCTAATGCAAGTTTTTTGGTCAGCGCCACCATACCCTTCAAAATTCCCACATCCAAAAGGAAGATGATGAGTGAAACCCCGGCAAGGATCAAAGCCAATCCGATCATGAAGATCCCACCCATAGGTCTGCCGGCAATTGCATAACCAACCGCTGCCAAAACGCTGCCAACAGCCGCCACCACGAATGCCACTGCCACGAAAAAGAAGGCAGCCCAAAGCACCCATGCCGTGATATATATAGACACAAAGACCGAAAAAAAAGTAATAAACAGCGGAAACCAGATGGGAAACAGCAGGATCAGCGCCACAATCTTGCCTGTGCTGTGTTTCTCCTTCGGATCTACCCTGCGTTTGACCAGTTGCGTCAGCGGGATCTCTGACATGATCTGTCCAACTGTCTCATTGATGGAGCCGATGCCCGCAACCGCTTCTTCTTCCGTCAGTCCGGTCTCCATGCGGTGATCGACAAGTTCACCGTAATACTGCACTCTCTCTTCAATTGCTTCACCGGGCAGCCCTGACAGCCTGCTTCTCAGCTCACCCAGGAATTCTTCTTTTTTCATACAAAAAGCACCTTTGTTTATTTTGTTATCCGTTTACCGGCTTTCATCTTCCTATCATCAAAGGCAATTTGCCCAAAACCTTATTGATTATACTACAAAACAGGTTCGAAATCACTTCATTTCCGAAAAATGTGTTCAAATTTGCATTCTATCTCCGCACGCCGAAGGAACGCTCACCTTCCACCGGCTCGATCCATTCTTCCTCTTTACGCTCGATCAGGATCCAATGCCCGTTTTCCACAACCGGGATCAGCCGGTCAACCATTTCCCGCTCCCCCTGTGCCTCCAAAAGAACGCTTCCGTCCGCCAGATTTTGCACCCAGCCGGTCAGGTTCAACTGGGCCGCAGCCGTCATTGATAAATACCGAAAGCCGACTCCCTGCACCCTGCCATAAACCCGTATCCTTTTTCGCACAATCTTGTTTTCCGACCTTACTGACATAGTGATCCTTCCGCTCCTGAATAAACTATCGAGTCTATTATATGTTCAGAACATCAAAAGTACAATACAGATTGAAAAACCTACCAACCTACGTTATAATAGGATAATAAAACAGCATTATAAGAATGCTGATACATCCGGAGGAATCATCATGATCTCAACAAGAGGACGTTACGCCATCCGCGTTATGCTCGACTTAGCAGAGCAGGCAAGCGAAAACTATATTCCGTTAAAAGATATCGCCGAGCGGCAGAATATCTCCAAAAAGTACCTGGAGATCATCGTAAAGGATATGGTGTCCGGCGGGCTTTTAAAAGGCGTCAGCGGAAAAGGCGGCGGCTACAAACTGCAACGCAAACCCGAGGAATATACCATCGGCGAGATCTTAGACCTGATGGAAGGCTCCATGTGCTCCGTAGCCTGCCTGGCTGATCCAAACTATGAATGCGACATCAAAGACAGCTGCAAGACCCTTCCCATGTGGAAGGAATACAATGACCTGGTCCATGATTTCTTCTATGGCAGGACACTGCAGGATTTACTGTAATGCTTTTCTGCATTCAGGCAAAACCCGACATAAAAGAATTGGATTTGAAGACTTGTGATAGCTAAGAGAGGATAATTCTATGAAAAAGACAACACTTCTTTCAACACTACTGCTGACCATCGGCACCTGTGCGCTGCTGCTGACCGGCTGCGCACAGCCGGATGACCCGGTAGGGATAGAGAATGTCACTGCGTCAGGCGATAACACCTATACGCTGACCTATAAAGATACCGACCACGATGTCAATCACGAATTTATCCTGGATCTGCCCGCGAAAACAAAAAAAGCACCGCTGATCCTGATGCTTCATGGCTACGGTGAATCCGCACAGATCTTCCGCCAGGCCACGCACTTAGAAGAGGTGGCCGTTCCAAAAGGATACGGCGTTGTGTATGTGACCGGTGCGCCGAATCCCTATGCCACCGGCTCCTCAAATGGCTGGAACTACGGCATCGACGAGCAGGGCAATAACGATTTGGATTTTCTGAAAAATTTTGCCAGATATCTGCAAAAAGAATACGGCTTTGATCCGGACAGGACTTTCGCTGTGGGCTTTTCCAACGGGGCCTTTATGACAAACCGGCTTGCCGTGGAAGCACCGAATACTTTTGCCGCCTGCGTCAGCGTTTCGGGCATCATGGCACCGAAGGTGTACGAAGAGATCAGCCTGCGCCCCCGCGCTGCTTTTTTCCAGGTTACCGGGGAAAAAGATGATGTGGTACCGAAGAACTCTGACGGCAGTGCCAAATACGCCAAATCACCGGCAGTCGAAGATGTGATTGACGCCCTCGCCGCCTCCAATCAGCTGGACCAGGTTGAGGAAACCGAGATCGGAAAAGCCTCCGTCCTGACCAAGATCACTGGAAAAAAGAGCAAGAAACAGGTGTGGCATCTGTTCAACAAAAATACACGCCACTCCTGGCCGGAAGAGAAACTGACAGGTGTCAATGTCAACGAGTTGATCATGGAGTTTCTGGATACCCAGCTGTAACCGGTATGCATAGTTTGCATGAACGAGATAATGATATTTGCTATCACACAATCTCACAATCTAACTACGAAAGTTCCTCCAGGATCCGGTCAAAGTCAAACTGTGCTGCCGCGCTGCGGATCTTCCCGACGCAGTCGGCGTCCTCTTTTGCAAGACGATAAGCGTCAATCTCACCAAAGATCTCATCCAGCAGGTCGCCGTCCATTTCATCAGCGGCGCTGCGGATCCTGTCATAAAAGCTTTGCATCAGCGCCTCTCCTGCCTCCGGCTTTGACGCATCCGCCTTCTCTTTTGCGGCGTCCTCGTCACCGGAAGATTCTTTTGAAATGGCTTCTTTTAGCAGCAAAGCGATCTGCCCGTACTCATCTGTCATTTCCCCATGATGGGCCCGAATATAATCGGCATCTTCTTTTTTTCCCGCATCCTCCAAAAGCTGTGCCTTCCTGCCAAGCTCCATAGCCCCCACGGTACGCGCCGAGCTTTTCAGGGCATGTACCTTGATCGTATAACTTTTCAGATCCGATCGCTTCAAATAACCATCCAGCTCGGATGTCTTTTCAACCACATTTTCATAAAACATCCTGACCAGCGACAGATATACCTCTGTCGAACCAATGCCTGCAAGGGCTTTTTTCACATCTATCTGCTCTATCCCGAAAAGTCCCGGATACTCTCCCATCAGCTTTGCGATATCCGCTTTTCCTCCATCAGGCTGTCCGCCTTCTGCATCAGCTTCCTCTTCAGTTTCCCTGATCTGAACCTTTTCCTTTGGCAGCATTTTCAGCAGCAGTTCCTCCAGCTGTTCCGACTCGATGGGTTTGGTCAGGTAATCCTCAAACCCCTCCCGGATATACTGCTCTCTGGCTCCCGAGATGGCATTCGCTGTCAGGCAGATAGCCGGCGTGCGCAGATTATGACTTTGTTCATCAGCGCGCATTTCATGCAAAGTCGCGATACCATCTTTTCCCGGCATCATGTGATCCAAAAAGATAAGATCATAGTCCACATCACGGGTCAGTGCCAGCCCCTCATCCCC
>JAFZNL010000086.1 GCA_017550925.1 Lachnospiraceae bacterium
GCCATCATGCTGCCTTTCACTGCTCCGTATTTTTCCACTGCCTCAAGTCCATAACAGGAACAGCTCGGATAATACGGACATTTTGTACTTTTCAGCGGCGACAGATATTTCTGATATCCTTTGATTGCCCCGATCACTATTTTCTTCATATAATTAAAAATTAATTTTAAATTTAAATTATATCTATTTATTAAGAATCCATTATCTTATGATCTATGCCGGATATTCATCCAAAAAACCCGTTTACATTTCATGGACTCTGTATGCTATCCTACGATATGACACCATCTAAATTTTCTTCTTTTAAGATATGATGTCGTTTCAAAAGAGAAAGCATTGCTCCTTCGATTTGTTTAAAATCTGCATCCTTCGCCATAGGTCGGGCAATGACTGCTATGTTAAAACCACTATTCAACATATCCTCATGCAGTCTATAAGATTCTTTGGCAATTCTTTTAACGCGGTGGCGTACCACGCTATTGCCCACTTTTTTACTGACGGATATTCCAAGAAGGTTTTGGTCCTGATCATTTTCAAGAATATAGATAATCAGATATTTATTTGCAAAAGACCTGCCCTTTTTATATACCGTCTGAAAATCTCTGTTTTTTCTGAGTGAATGCGTAAATTGCATTTTCTTACCTATTAATACAATCCTGCAAAATCAAACAAAGCCCGCTATAATAGCGGGCTTGTCTCACTATGCTGTCAGTTTCTTTCTGCCTTTTGCTCTTCTTGCACGAAGAACCTTGCGTCCGCCTGCAGTTTTCATTCTCTGACGAAAGCCATGAACTTTCTTACGCTGCCTCTTTTTCGGCTGTAATGTCATCTTCATTTTTTCCACCTCCTTTGTAATTCCCGAAAACAATCACATCGATTATATAGGAAAGAAGCTTTATTCGTCAAGTAAAAAATCAGGACCTATTTGTACTTAAAAAAATCCAAAATTCTTGTTTTCAAAATATTGTTGTTAACCAAAATAAAAAATACCACATCTTGAAATCAAACGTTTACATTCTAGTTACAATAATTTACATAAATTTATGCACAAATTAGTGGATAAATTGTGGAAAAGTATACTTATCATGGCAATTTTTACATTTTTTCAACATAATAGCGTGTGGAAAAGTATTTCCAATTCATTAACATGATGATTTATTTATTTACATAACTTTGATACATACAAATGTCATTTCTTTCATTTGAATTTTGCAAGGACTTGTTTTATAATCGTACTTACCCATATTTTGAACTATAAGACAGTATAAAATCCTTGATAAAAAAAGGAGCTAATACTGCGGTAATCAGAGGTATTAAACATGCACCCTATTGAAGAAAAATGGGATATGATCAAACAGCGGATCATGGAAGAATATGATCTGATGCCTGTTTCTTTTGAAACCTGGATCAATCCCCTGAAGTTTTATGATGCGGATGATGATACCGTAAAGATCATCATTCCCCTCGATAAGTCTCACGCCCAGGAATATATAACAAAAAAATACACTGACATCTTTCAGGTTACCATATCTGAACTTTTCAATTCTAATTACAAAGTAACCTTTCTATTAGAAAAAGATATCAAAAGCGGTGAAAACACCAGCAGCGACGAAGCAAAAACAATCTATAATATCAATATAGAAAAAGCGAACTTAAATCCGAAGTACAGCTTTGATACGTTTGTTGTGGGCAATAATAATAACCTTGCCCATTCTGCTGCCCTTGCTGTTGCGGAATCTCCCGGATCTGTTTATAATCCCCTCTTTATTTATGGAGGCCCGGGTCTTGGTAAAACGCATCTGATGCATTCCATCGGTCATTATATCCTTCGCACCAATCCTACAAAAAGGGTTCTCTGCGTAGATTCCGATACTTTTACCAATGATATTGTTAATCTGATTTTGTCCGGTAACGCAGCTTCCAGATCCAATATGCGTGACAAATACAGAAACATTGATATCCTTCTTTTGGATGATGTACAATCTATTATAGGTAAACAGGCAACACAGGAAGAATTCTTCAATACCTTTAATACTCTTAAAAATGAAGAAAAACAGATTGTCCTGACTTCCGACAGACCGCCAAAAGAATTTGAAACCTTGGATGAAAGATTTCGTTCCAGGTTTGAATGGGGTTTGATCGTAGATATCCAGGCACCTGATTATGAAACCAGAATGGCAATCCTTCGTAAGAATATGGAAATGCAATCCGTTCATATTGATGATGAAATTTTAGACTATATTGCCAGCAATATTTATTCCAATATAAGGGAACTTGAAGGAGCACTCAGAAAAGTCATTGCCAGCGCCCGCATCCATCCTGAGATCGGAGTAACAATTGAAACTGTTAAAAATGATCTGAGAGATATCATTAAGTCAAAGGAACCGAAAAAGGTAAATCCTGAACTGATTCATCATATCGTTTCCGATCATTATGGCATCAGACCGGAAGACATTCTCTCCACAAAGAGAAATTCCGAAATTGTTATGCCCCGTTATGTGTTTATGTATCTTTGCCGCGAGTATCTTCCTATTACTTATAAACAAATTGGGAATTATCTTGG
Source organism: Lachnospiraceae bacterium (assembly GCA_017550925.1). Taxonomy (GTDB): domain Bacteria; phylum Bacillota; class Clostridia; order Lachnospirales; family Lachnospiraceae; genus RGIG7926. The sequence goes on from JAFZNL010000086.1 coordinate 2,564, forward strand.
TGGAAAAGATCATACAACTGTCATGCATGGGATTGAAAAGATAGAAAACCAGATAAAAGATGACAATGATCTTGTAGTAAATATTGATACGATCAGAAAAAAAATAAATGCTTCTATCGTATAAAAAAGTTTTCCAAACTTCATTCACTTTTGAAAAGAGATCATTTAACAAAGTTTTCCTTTTAAAAAAGTGAGGAAGTATAAGGGTTTGAAGGGCTTATCCACAAATTCACACCCCCTAATAATATAACAATCATTTATCTTTTATTTAATTAATTAAACGCGCGATTTGAATTTTGCAGCAGAGAAAGGAAAAATCGAAATGAAACTCTTATTCCAAAAATCTGATATTTTGAATGGTTTGCAGATTGCATCAAAGGCTGTTCCTACCCACACAACTATGCCAATCCTTCAGTGTATCCTTTTAAGAGCACAGAATCATAGAATTACTTTAACAGCAAATGATATGGATATGGGTATCGAAACAGATATTGAAGGAGAGATCATTGAAGAAGGTATTATCGCTTTAGATGCAAAGTTTTTCTTAGATATCATCCGTAAGATGCCGGATAATCAGATTTCCATTGAGACGGATGAAAATTATAATACTTTCATTACCTGTGAAAAATCACATTTCAACATTGTCGGTAAAAGCGGAGATGATTTTTCTTATCTTCCTGAGGTTGAAAAAAATGATGAGATCATTATTTCCCAGTTTACCTTGAAGGAAGTCATCAGACAGACAATTTTCTCCATTGCTGAAAATGATGCGAATAAGATCATGGGTGGTGAGCTTTTTGAAGTCAATGGTGACCGTTTAAAAATAGTTTCCCTGGATGGTCACAGAATTTCCATTCGTCAGACGGATCTTCGCAATTCCTATGATCCTATCAAAGTGATTGTTCCCGGAAAGACGTTGAATGAGATCAATAAGATTTTGAGTGGTGATGCGGATAAAGATGTAACGATTTCTTTCTCTGATAAACATATCATTTTTGAGTTTGATAATACTATCGTTGTTTCCAGACTGATAGAAGGTCAGTACTTCAATGTAGATCAGATGATCTCATTGGACTATGAAACAAAAGTAACTGTTCAGAAAAGAGATTTTCTTGACTGTATCGACAGGGCAACGCTGCTGGTAAAAGAAGGCGATAAAAAGCCTATTATCATTGATATCAATAATAATCACATGGAGCTTCGTATCAATTCTGTAAACGGTAGCATGAACGAAATTGTGGATATCAGACAGGAAGGCGCTGACCTGATGATCGGTTTCAATCCTAAATTTATGATAGACGCGCTTCGCGCCATTGATGATGAGAAGATTGATATTTATCTTGTCAGCAGTAAAACACCTTGTATCATCAGAGATTCGGACAACAGTTATCTGTATCTGATATTGCCGGTAAATTTCGTACACTGATCATTAAATTGAAAAATTTGAATAAAACTATTTTACAAAGCCCTTTCTTTTCAGAGAGGGCTTTTAGATTGAAAGTCATGAAAATCATGATATAATAATATATTAGAAATAAAAAAAAGTAATGAATCGATGTTTAGATTTCTTTATAAAAAACAGTATTTTTGATTGATAATGAGGATTTCCATATGAAAGTAATGATAAGGGATGATTTTATAAAACTCGGCCAGGCTATGAAACTTGCCGGCGTTGTATCTTCCGGCCTGGATGCGAAAATCATGATCCAGGAAGGCATGGTAAAAGTGAATGGCGAAGTATGCACCCAGCGCGGTAAAAAGCTCTATGAAGGTGATTCCTTTTTCTATGAGGATCAGGAATACGTAATTTGCAGGTAAATAGTTTTGTATATTAAATCACTTCAGTTAAAAGACTTCAGAAATTATGATACCTGTGACCTTAGTTTTACACCGGGTATCCACATTTTATATGGGGATAATGCACAGGGAAAAACGAATATATTAGAATCTGTTTTTTTGGCAGCAACCACAAAATCTCACCGTGGCAGCAAAGATCAGGAAATGATCCATTTTGAAAAAGAAGAAGCACATATTCGTTCTTTATGGGATAAAGAAGGAATTGAATATCGAATTGATATGCATCTTCGCAAACAAAAATCAAAAGGGATTGCGGTCAATGGTCAGAATCTGAAAAGAACTTCCCAGCTGATGGGAATTTGCAGTGTAGTATTTTTTTCTCCTGAGGATTTATCAATTGTAAAAGAAGGTCCATCGGAACGGCGCAGGTTTATGGATATGGAACTGTGTCAGATTGATGCTTCTTATCTTTATCACTTAAATCAGTATCATAAAGTTTTAAATCAAAGAAATAAAATGCTGCGGGATTATTTTCCCGGCAGCAGATCCTATTCTGCTTCCGGTCAGAATGGAGGACATTTTGATCAGGAACAGGATTTTATAGAGGTGCTTTCCGTCTGGGACCAGCAGCTCCTTGATTATGGAAGAAAGATCATTCAAAGAAGGCAGTCTTTTTTGATGGATTTAAATGAAATCATGAAAGATGTGCATGGTGAGATTTCCGGTGGAAAAGAGGAAATCCTGATTTCTTATGAACCGGATACCACTGCTGATGATTTTGAAGAAAACCTGAAAAAAAGTAAAGACAGGGATATCAAATATAAAACCACAAATGTGGGTCCTCATAAGGATGATGTTTTATTTTCCATTAATGGAATTGATGTAAGAAAATATGGTTCCCAGGGTCAACAAAGAACAACAGCTCTTTCCTTGAAATTATCAGAAATTGAAATGATTAAAAGAATCCGGCATGATTCTCCCGTGCTTTTATTGGACGATGTATTATCAGAGCTGGATGCAAACAGGCAAAACTTTTTGCTGGATAAGATCGGAGATATCCAAACTATCATTACTTGTACCGGTGTGGATGAATTTGTAAGCCGCAGGATGAAACTGGATAAGGTTTACCGGGTGGAAAATGGTGTTTGTAAGATCATGAATGAATCATAAAAAGTTACGATTCGTATGATTTTTTCTTATCTACTTTTATTGTTAGTATTTCACAAAAATTACAATATTTCTTTGTGTGAAACATCCTACAATATCTTGTATTTTTCCTAAAAAAATGCTATAATTTTTTAGTGTGGATTTTTGCCTGATTTTAGGGTAATAAAACACATGAAGCTATGATAGAAGGCTGAATATTGCTTATTTTAGCGTTTTTATGCATAGTTATGTATAGTATCACGTGAAATACCTTATTTTCCGTATATGAGAAAATTACGAATTTTTCGTTAAAAAATGCATAATCATACAATATGTTGTGAACGAAAGATCAATATTTTTAGATGAATAAGGTTACAAATCGTCTGTTTTTACATGGAGAATAACATGAGCGAAGAAAAGAAAATTGAAAATTTGGAAGAAAGCGATGTATTTGACTTAAAGAAACCTGAGGATGGTAATGAGCAAAAAGCCGGTGGTCTTTCCGAAGACTTCGTTCCGGAAAACGGAGAAAACTACGGTGCCGACAATATCCAGATTCTGGAAGGTCTTGAAGCGGTAAGGAAGCGTCCCGGTATGTATATCGGAACTACTTCCATCAGAGGCCTGCATCATCTGGTGTATGAGATCGTGGATAATTCCGTGGATGAAGCCCTTGCAGGATTCTGTAGTGAAATCCAGGTATTTATTAATGAAGATAATTCCATTACCGTCATTGATAATGGCCGCGGTATTCCGGTAGGCATCAACCATAAGGCGGGAATCCCTGCAGTTGAAGTTGTATTTACGATCCTGCATGCCGGCGGTAAATTCGGCGGTGGCGGATATAAGGTATCCGGTGGTCTTCATGGCGTGGGCGCTTCAGTTGTGAATGCACTTTCCAACTGGCTTGAAGTTCAGATTTTCCATGAAGGAAAAATCTATCAGCAGCGCTATGAAAGAGGTCATGTATGTTATCCCCTGAAAGTAGTCGGCGACTGCGAAGAAGGAAAGAGCGGGACCAAAGTTACTTTCCTGCCGGATGATACGATCTTTGAAGAGACTGTTTTCGATCATGATATTTTGAAACAGCGTCTCCGTGAGATGGCATTTTTGACCAAGAATTTAAAGATCGTGCTGACAGACCTTCGGGAAGAAAATTATGAAAAAGTTTTCCATTATGAGGGCGGTATCAAGGAATTCGTGACTTACTTAAATTCATCTAAAACCGCACTTTATGAAGATGTGCTGTATTTTGAAGGAACGAAAGATAACGTTTATGTGGAAGTTGCAATGCAGCATAACGATTCCTACAATGAATCGTCCTTCTCTTTTGTAAACAACATTAATACGCCGGAAGGTGGTATGCACCTGACCGGTTTCAGAAATGCACTGACCAAGACGTTTAATGATTATGCAAGATCCAATAAACTCTTGAAAGATAATGAGGATAACCTTTCCGGTGAAGATATCAGGGAAGGTCTGACGGCAATTGTTTCTATTAAAATAGAAGATCCGCAGTTTGAAGGACAGACCAAACAGAAACTGGGTAACCTTCAGGCAAGAGGTGCGGTAGATGCTATTGTCAGCGAACAGCTCACTTATTTCTTAGAACAGAATCCCGCTACGGCAAAGACCATCTGTGAAAAATCCATCACGGCGCAGCGCGCAAGGGAAGCAGCAAGGAAAGCAAGAGATCTGACCAGAAGAAAAACTGCCCTCGAAGGATTATCCCTTCCCGGAAAGTTAGCGGACTGCTCTGATAAGGATCCGAAAAATTGTGAGATCTACATCGTGGAGGGAGATTCCGCCGGCGGTTCCGCAAAGACGGCTAGAGACCGTGCGACCCAGGCAATTTTGCCGCTTCGCGGAAAGATCTTAAATGTAGAAAAAGCAAGGCTTGACAGAATTTACGGAAATGCAGAGATCAAGGCTATGATCACTGCTTTCGGTACCGGTATCCATGAAGACTTTGATATTGAAAAACTTCGTTATCACAAGATCATCATCATGACCGATGCCGACGTGGACGGCGCCCATATCGCAACGCTAATGCTGACCTTTATCTACCGGTTTATGCCGGAACTGATCAAGCAGGGTTATGTGTATCTGGCACAGCCCCCTCTTTATAAATTAGAGAAGAATAAGAAAATCTGGTATGCCTACAGTGATGAAGAACTGGATAAAATCCTGCAGGAAGTCGGCCGTGACCAGAATAACAGAATCCAGCGTTACAAAGGTCTTGGCGAGATGGATGCAGAGCAGCTGTGGGAAACCACCATGGATCCCGAACGCCGCGTGCTTTTGAAAGTCACCATGGATGAAGAAGCCGAGTCCGAGATCGACCTGACTTTCACAACCCTGATGGGCGATAAGGTGGAGCCGAGAAGAATCTTTATTGAAGAGAATGCAAGATTCGTTAAAAATCTGGATATATAGTGTTTTCAAAGAAAAGATGAAAGGGGATGCTTGCATACCCGAGCAGACTATATATCCGATCACTATATAATAAGAGGAATAAAGCATGGACGAAAACATCTTTGAAAAAGAAACCATAGACAAGGTCAAAAATGTCGACCTGAAAAAAACCATGGAGTCTTCCTACATCGATTATGCCATGAGCGTTATCGCAGCCCGTGCGCTGCCGGATGTGCGGGACGGTTTAAAGCCGGTACAAAGAAGAGTACTCTACTCCATGATCGAACTGAACAACGGTCCGGATAAGCCCCATCGTAAATCTGCCCGTATCGTCGGCGATACCATGGGTAAATACCATCCTCATGGTGACTCTTCTATTTATGGTGCGCTGGTTAACATGGCGCAGGAATGGTCCACCAGATATCCGTTGGTAGATGGTCATGGAAACTTCGGTTCCATGGACGGCGACGGCGCAGCAGCCATGCGATACACAGAAGCAAGGCTTTCCAAAATTTCAATGGAACTGCTTGCCGATATTGATAAAGATACGGTTGACTTTGTACCGAACTTTGATGAAACGGAAAAAGAGCCCTCTGTACTTCCCAGCCGTTATCCGAATCTTCTGGTGAATGGTACCACCGGTATCGCAGTCGGCATGGCAACCAACATCCCGCCTCACAATCTGCGGGAAGTTGTGGATGCTGTGGTGAAAATCATTGATAATCGGGTGGAAGAAGACAGAGATACCGAGATCGAAGAAGTCTTAAGCATCGTCAAGGCTCCGGATTTTCCTACCGGTGCAACCATTTTAGGAACCAGAGGCTGTGAAGAAGCCTATCGTACCGGCCGCGGCAAGATCAAGGTGCGCGCAGTCACCAATATTGAAACGATGCCTAACGGAAAAAGCCGGATCATCGTCACCGAACTTCCTTATATGGTGAACAAGGCGAACCTGCAGGTGAAGATCGCAGACCTTGTAAAAATGAAAAAGATCGACGGCATTACGGATATCCGTGATGAGTCCAGCCGTGAAGGCGTCCGGGTTGTGATCGAGCTTCGCAAGGATGTCAATGCAAATGTCATTTTAAATCAGCTTTACAAACATACACAGCTGCAGGATACTTTCGGTGTGATCATGTTAGCACTTGTTAACAATGAGCCGAAGGTATTAAACCTTCTCGAGATGCTCAAGCTCTACTTAAAGCATCAGGAAGAGGTAGTGACCCGCAGAACAAAATTTGATCTTAACAAAGCGGAAAAGAGAGACCATATCCTGCAAGGTTTGCTGAAGGCTTTGGATGTGATCGATGAAGTCATCCGGATCATCCGCGCCAGCGCCAATACCCAGGAAGCAAAGCAGGGACTCATCGACCGCTTCGCATTTTCCGAAGAACAGGCACAGGCCATTGTTGATATGCGTCTTCGTGCATTGACAGGTTTGGAACGGGAAAAACTGCTGGCTGAGCATGAAGATCTGGTAAAAAAGATCACAGAGCTGAAAGCTATCCTGGCAGATGAAAAACTTCTCCTTGGCGTGATCAAAACCGAGATCGTAGCCATCGCTGAAAAGTTCGGTGATGACCGTCGTTCCCAGATCGGTTTTGACGCATCCGAGATCAATATCGAAGATATGATCCCGAAGCAGAATACCGTTATCGCCATGACAAGCCTTGGTTATATCAAGAGAATGACCGTGGATAACTTCCATGCGCAGAACCGTGGCGGAAAAGGCATCAAGGGAATGTCCACCATCGAAGATGATTATATTGAAGATCTTCTGATGATGCACACCCATTTCTATATCATGTTCTTTACCAACTTCGGACGGGTATACCGCCTGAAGGCATACGAGATCCCGGAAGCCGGAAGAACGGCAAGAGGTACGGCTATCATCAACCTGCTGCAATTGCAGCCCGGTGAAAAAGTCAACGCCGTGATCCCGATCCCGCCGGAAGATATGCAGGAAGGTAAGAACCTGTTCATGATCACGAAATCCGGTATTGCCAAGAAAACCAGGATCTCTGATTTTGACAACATCAGAAAGACCGGTCTGATCGCCATCCACTTAAAAGAGGATGACGAACTGATCGAGGTAAAACTCACGGATGAAAATACCGAGATCTTCCTGGTAACCAAGTACGGCATGTGCATCCGCTTCAAGGAAACCGATGTCAGAAGGACCGGAAGAAATTCCATGGGTGTTATCGGTATGAACTTAACCGACGGTGATGAGATCATCGGCATGCAATTAGATCACCAGGGCGAGGCGCTTCTCATCGTATCCGAAAAAGGACTCGGAAAGCGTACCCTGTTAGATGAATTTAAATTGCAAAAGCGCGGCGGCAAGGGCGTGAAGTGCTACAAGATCACCGAAAAGACCGGCGACGTTATTGGCGTTAAAGGCGTGAATGACGATCACGAAATCATGATGATCACCAATGAAGGAACCATTATCCAGATCCGCGCCGGCGAAGTATCCAGACTCGGCCGTATCACCAGCGGCGTTAAGATGATCAACTTATCAGAAAATGTGGTGGTAGCCAAGATCGCAAAAGTACGCGCGAAACTCACCGACGGGTCTGTAGAATTCGACGATATGGATCAGGCAGAGCAGGCTATTTCCGAAGCAGCAACCCATCTGAAAGAAACCGACTACGAAAGCGGACATGGGAAAAACGGCGTTCCGCCTGTAGATCCCGATTATGATGATCCGGATGATGTGGACGATGACGAAGGGCTGACCGAAGAAGAACTCATCGCAAGAGAGGCGCTGCAGAATGCGGATGTTTCCGACGATGACGACAGCGACGAGAAAATCAAATAAAAAATGATAAACTAAACCGATAAACAGAAGCTTCCCATTTTTGGGAAGCAGACGGATGAAAGGTTTATTAGGAGGAAAACAAAATCATGATTGAACAATCCATTGAATTTCGCTATGACACCCAGCTTTTACTTGATGTATATGTAAAAGACGGCGAGGATGCGGATGATGTTGCAGATGATCTTGTGGACGAGATCAGGGATTACATTTTGGAAAACTTTAAGGGCGACAGCATGGTGGTTGCCGGTGACAGCGGAAGTGATCAGTTTGGTGAAAAAGCGACCATTAAACTTCATTATCATACAAATGAACCCTGGGATGTATTAAGCTATTGCAAAACCCGCGGCGAGATCTACGATATCGTTGTGGAAGATATGGACCGTCAGTCCCGTGGACTGAAGGGATAATTAATTATATTAGGAAAAAAATAGCAACTGAAAAAGGATTCCTCTTTTGGAGGAAACTGTCAGCGAAACTGACTGATGAAGGGCTGTTGATTTGAAATTGTAAAATGGGGTGATACTATGAAAATATTATTCTACGCAGCAAAGAACTATGACGAAAAATCCTTTGGCAATATGATCGATCAGTTTCCTGAGATTGAGATCGATTACATCGAACACGAGCTGGAGCCCCGTACCGCAGCCCTTGCAAAAGGTTACGATGCGATCTGCGCTTTTGTCAGTGCAGATGTGGGTACAAAGACACTTGAGATCCTGCATGAAAACGGCGTAAAAACTGTGCTGATGCGATGTGCCGGCTACAACAACGTAGATGTGGAAAAAGCAAAAGAGCTGGGCATCATCGTAAAACGCGTACCCGGTTACTCACCGGAAGCAGTTGCCGAACTTGCCATGGCTCTGGCACTGGCAGTGAACAGAAGGCTGTACAAGGCATACAATAAAGTCCGTGAAAATGATTATACTTTAAAAGGCCTTCGCGGCGTAAACTTCTACGGCAAGACCGCAGGTATCGTCGGTACCGGAAAGATCGGAGCAGCCATGTGCCGGATCTGCAGAGGCTTCGGCATGAAGGTTATCGCTTATGACGTGTATCAGAATCCCGATTTAAAAGACTTTGTGGAATATGTTTCCCTGGATGAGCTGCTGGCGCAGTCGGATCTGATCTCCCTGCACTGCCCGCTTTTGGACGATACCTATCATATGATCAATATCGATTCCATCAAAAAAATGAAGGACGGCGTGATCCTGGTCAATACCTCCAGGGGTGCGCTGGTAGATACCACCCAGCTCATCGAAGGCATCCGCTTAAACAAATTCCTTGGCGTTGGTCTGGATGTTTACGAAGAGGAGACCGGCAATGTGTATGAGGACCGTTCCGATGAGATCATGGAACATTCCGTTACCTCAAGGCTTCTTTCTTTCCCCAATGTGATGATCACTTCCCATCAGGGATTCTATACATTGGAAGCTCTGGAAAATATCGCGCAGACAACCTTGCAGAATATGATGGATGCAGCAGCAGGGACAAAGACACCGAACGATTGTGCCTGACAGTTTACGCTACTTGTGCCATCAGCCTTGGAAGAACAATCTTTTGACCTTGAACCTATATGATCAAAAAGTGCCGGTATCTGTCAGATTTACAGATATCGGCATCTGTATCTTTTAGCCTCTATCAGAATGATAAATAAAGAAAAATATTTGAAAGAACTGACAGGATACCGGTTATGGAAAAAAAGAATAATTTGGATGAGATCAATCTTCGGCGATATCGAAAAAACCTGACGCTCAGTGGACAGGGATATATTGCATTTTCTGTATGGACCTGCATGAAACTTTTTATGATCTATACCATGCGCAGGGAAGATATGCAAAGTCTCATAGATGCCGTTAATGTGGAAAGCTATGATGAAGTCGCACAGACTTTTGTTTTTGTAACGGTTGTTGTTGTCCTTTCTCTGATTGCCCTTACGAGTGTGCTGGTGCATGTGGGTATTGGTATTTCTGCGATAAAATACAGCTGTGGGACGAAGAAAAAAAGAGGGTTTTTAGTCGCAGCCGGTTTTTTTATGATCCTGAATATCATAGGAATACCGGGCTATTTCATCAATCCGAAAACCGGATTGGATACGATCATTGCATCTGTATCGGTAGATCTGACTTTGGCATATATTCTTTTTGATATGATCTATTGTACAGGAAAGATACGTAAAATACAGCAGTCTGCAAGTGAGGAAGAACAGTAACCATGCAGGAAGATTTTCATTATTATGCAACATATTGTGCAGCGTTTTTGGCAGGCTATTCTCATCAGGAAAGCCTGCAGATCTGTTATAGCGCACAGTTTGTTGATCTTTGTTCCAAAACACTTTTGTCGAAACTGGGCGCTCCGCTCTTTGCAGCAACCACACAGCTGCAACTTGAAATGATGGATGCCCGGACGGATATCATCGGTCTTCAGGAGATCACCAGGATCTGGGCGTCTTTTCATTTTCTGCCAAAAGACCTGTATGCAAAAAAAGAAAAGCGGACGAAACGCTATTTGAGTAAGTACCGCCTGATCTGCGGTCCGAACGGGGACCTTTTGAAAAAAACAGTAGATCTTGCAAAAAATAAACCACTGCAGTCTGTGGGGATAGCCATGCATGTGCTGGCCGATACCTGGGCCCACAGTTATTTTGCGGGAACGCCCTCTCTTGTTATCAATAATACGACCAAAGATTTTTATGAAGTTTGCTCCGGGCCGGATGGCGAATCGGAAAGGCAGATCCGGTTTCGGCATAATCCTTCGGAACCCGATGATCTTGAAAACGATATTTTTACAAATAGTTTGTATCAGCGAAACGAAAACACCATCATGAATTTGGGGCATGGTCGGGCAGGGCACCTTCCGGATTATTCTTTTATCACTTACCGATACCTTCCTGCTTGGGATGATTACAAAATGATCGAAAAAAATAACCCATCGGATTATTACCATGCCTTTTGTCAGATGATCTGCGCCATGCAGTATCTGCGCGGAGACAGACAGACTTTTGAAACGGAAACCTATGCATTTGAGACGGCTGCGCCCTATGAGGAAAGGATCCGGGATATCATCGGAAAAAGACAGCTTTCCGCATCCCCGGACTGGAAAAGATTTGGAGAGGAATTATCCGGTGAGGTGATCGAAGACTTTGATCTTGACAGATATCAGGAAGAGTATATCAGTGCTTCCCGTGATGAGAAAAAAGACACTTATCTTGGAAAATTCTTTGACGGCGCCATAGCGCATAAGGGAATGGTTTGCGGGAATATTTTCAGATCGGGCAATATGCTGACCGGTTTCGTGGCCGTGTAAAGTCCGGTATGAAAAACCAAAGTGAGAAACTGTTGATCAATTAGAAGTGTCAGGTCCGGTATGAAAAACCAAAGTGAGAAACTGCTGATCAATTAGAAGTGTCAGGTCCGGTATGTTAACAGGTTGCCGAAATATGATTAACAAATTTTGATAAGTTAAGGGAGTTTTTCATGACAAAACTGCAACGGATAAAAGAAATAATATGGGGATTGATGATGATCCTGGCGGCATTGATTATGCTGATCGTGCCTAAGGAGGGGTATGATTTTGTGATTGCTATTCTGTCCCTTGTCTATACTGTGAAAGGGATCAATACCATCATTTACTACTTTACCATGGCGCGGTTCATGGTGGGCGGAAAAAATTCTCTTTATATGGGGATCATTCTTTTGGATTTCGGGATCCTGACCGGAACGCTGACGGATGTTCCGCATTATTATGTGCTGCTGTACCTGATCACATTGCATGCTTTTTCCGGCGTGGTGGAGATTCTTCGAAGCCTTGAGGCAAAGAGGTACGGCGCACGCTCCTGGAAGTTGAAGATGGGTCACGGTATGTTGAATTTTGCTATGTCAGCCGTCTGTATCATCTTTATGAAACAGATGCCGGTAGCCGTGATCGTATATGCAACAGCACTTCTCTATTCTGCGGTCCTCAGGATCATCTCCGCATGTCGCAGGACAAAACTTGTCTTTATCCAATAGCGACACAAAATCTGTTGACAAAATAAAATCTATATGATATCATTCTGATATCAAAACAAAACAAGCTCGGGATCAATTGTATGAGAGCTATGGTGGCTGCTCGGATCCGGGGCAACAAACCGAAAGGACGGTAATACTATGAAAGATCAAATTTATGTAGAGGAGAAACTGATTCAGGGTCATAAGACCGGCGGACTGATGCTGGCGCTTTATCTGATCATTACGGCGCTTTCACCACTGCTGATCCTGTTTGGGATCGGGACCGGCATGGGCTTTTTGACAGTCATAGCCATCCTTTGGCTGAGCCTTGGCTGGATCATGCTGCTGGGCCTGAAAGTATTAAAACCCAATGAAGCATTGGTACTGACACTCTTTGGTAAATACGTGGGCACCCTCAAGGGCGACGGTTTCTTCTATGTGAATCCCTTCTGCAGCGCTTTCAACCCGGCAGCGGGAACGAAGCTGGGACAGAGCGGTGATGTGGTTTCCAGAAAAGGCGGCGTATCTGTTTCCGCAGAAGGCACCGTTGCTACTGCAGAAGAGTTGAATTCCAAGAAGATCTCTTTGAAAGTCATGACCCTTTCCAACAGTAAGCAGAAGGTCAATGATGTATTGGGTAATCCGGTAGAAGTTGCAGTCGCAGTTATGTGGAGAGTTTCCGATACCGCAAAGGCAGTCTTTACGGTAGATAACTTCAAGGAATATCTTTCCTTGCAGTGCGACACCGCAGTCAGGAACGTTGTAAAGATCTATCCTTACGATGTGACCGACAATGTAGACACCACCGGCGACGGTGAAGCTGATGACGGATCCCTTCGCGGTTCCACAGAACTGGTGGCTAAGAGGATCAAGGAAGAGATCCAAAGCAAGGTAACCGATGCAGGCCTTGAGATCGTAGATGCCAGGATCACCTATCTTGCTTATGCACCTGAGATCGCAGCAGCCATGCTGCAGCGTCAGCAGGCAGCGGCAGTTGTGGATGCAAGAAAACTCATCGTTGACGGCGCAGTCGGCATGGTGGAAATGGCTTTGGAAAGGTTGTCCGAGAAGAATACGGTAGAGCTGGATGAGGAACGTAAGGCGGCAATGGTTTCCAATCTCCTGGTTGTACTGTGCGGCAATAAAGATGCCCAGCCCATTGTGAACTCCGGGAGCCTGTATTAATGGCTGAGAAAAAGCAAGTGCCCCTGCGGCTTTCGGCAAAGCTCTATGATGCCATCGCCGCCTGGGCCGAGGACGACTTCCGTTCCGTCAACGGACAGATCGAATATCTGCTGACTGAATGTGTGAAGCAGAGAAAGAAAAACGGAGGCTATGTTTCCGATACCATGGATGAGCCGATCGAGTTAGATATCAAGTGATCATCCGGCAGTTACCGGATCAGGTTCCAAAAATGATGTAACCGAACTCCCCCGATGTGTCGGGGGAGTTTATTTATGTGATGATCCTATATATATCAAATAGATTATTGGTTCAAAATATTGATCCGGAATATCGATTCAAAATTTTGAAACATAATTTTGAAACAAACAGTTGATTGCGAATGCTGATTTTTTAAGCTACAATATAAAATAAAGATACGCAGAAAACAGAGTGATATAAGATGAAATAAAACAACCGGGAAAAATACGGCAATCAACACAAGAGAAAATGGTGGATCATATGGCATATACAGAACAAGGCGATTATATTGTAGGAGACTGGACAGACAGTAATGGAAGTGTTCATTCCATGAAGTACAAAAAAAGGTGGGGAAGCCATACCTTCAGTGATGCGGAAAATAATGCGCTGCTTGCGGGTAATGAGATAACTTTTTCCTATAATGGAGGAAGGAGAACCGGTCATCTCCAGTATTGTGTTTATAACGGAAGAGAGTATTTTGGTTTTAAGTGCAATACACCATCGAGTGAGTATGAGGCACACCCGGTTTATAAAAGTAACCAGACCGTAGCCGCACAGAATCCGCAGCAGACTGCATCTGTAAATACACAACAGACGACAGTTCAGAATCATCAGGCAGTTACATCTCAGAATTCCCCGGCAACTGCGGCGACGGTTGCTTCTGTTGTTCCTGCGCTTGTCGTTCCGGTGTCTGTTGCTCCCAGAGAAGCTTTTTCAGCTTCCGTTGTGCCAGCGCCTGCTGCACCTGTTCCGACGTCGGCTGCTGCGCCGAATGATCCATATTCCAATTATAAGACTGTGAAGCAAGTATCTGATATGATCGCTGAAGTCTTTTCAAATACGAATGAATTCCGGTCAATCTATGTAAAAGGAGAAGTTGCCGGCAAGGGCAATACCACAGGCGCCATCCAGAATAACAGTGTGAATAACCCTGTAGCGTCAAAGAATGGAAAGTACTTTTTTTCCATCAAAGAAGACGAATATATGCTGCCCTGTGTGATATGGGATCAGAGTATCCTTTCTTTCATATTGAGACATGGACAACAGGTTGCGATCAAAGGCAAACTGGAATTCTGGAGGAAAAACGGAGATAACCGCCTGATCGTTACGCAGATTGAAGATATGGGGCAGGGAACGTCCAGCCTGGCAAGACAGATGCTGATCAACCAGCTGCAACAGGAAGGTTGTTTTGATGTCAGACATAAGAAACCACTCCCGCCGCATATTCAAAACGTAGGGATCATAACATCAAATGATGGTAAAGCGATCCAGGACATCACCTGCGAAGTGAAGGCGCGAAATCCCGGTATTCAGCTATATCTGTATAGTGTCAGTGTTCAGGGTAAAAATGCCATCAACGATATAACGAAGGGTATATCTGTCATGGATAAAAAAGGCTATGATGTGCTGATCATAGCCCGTGGCGGTGGAGATGAAGAACATCAGATGAGGGTATTTGACAGTGAGGCTGTAGCAAGAGCTGTCTTTCAAGCAAAGACTCCCATCATTTCTGCAGTAGGTCATGAAGGAAACCGTTCCATTACCGACGATGTGGCTGATATATATGCCAATGCACCAACGGCTGCCGGAACCCTTGTATCTGATCCTGATATCAAGACGATCTTAAAAAACCTTGAGAATCTGAAGAGCGGAATCCAAAAAAGCGCGGAATACACACTGAAACAATATCAGCTGAGGTTGCGGATATCGCGGGAGAAACTGGAACAATTTAATCCGGACCGACGATTAAAAGAGCAAAAACGCAGGCTTTCGGATCTGCAGGAAGGACTGGATCGAAACCTTCAGCAGAACGTACAAAAGAAACGGGATCGGTTTGACAGGATCGAAGAGCAGCTTCACGAAAGGATCCGGCAGACACTGGAAAGAAAGAAACAAAGGTTTGATAAACTGCTTTCGACCCTGCATGCTGCAAGTCCGACAGCAAAACTCATCAACGGATTCGGCTATATTTCCACTGACGGTAAACCGGTGAAGGATATCAGTGATGTAAAGCAGGGCGATACCCTTTCGATCCTGATCCATAACGGTACTATTGAGGCGGATGTACTGTCAGTCACCGGGAAAACCGATGATGAGTGATAATTGATAAATAAATACGAAGTCAGATAATTATTCATAAATTCGGTAGTATAAAGACCAATGTATATATACGAAGTCGGATAATAATTCACAAATTACGGAGGAATGAAAAATGGAAGAAAATCAAAAGTTTGATGTAGATCAGGCAATGGATCGGATTGAGGAGATCAACAGAAAAATGGCAGGAGGCCAGGTTTCTTTGCAGGAATCATTGGATCTGTATAAAGAAGGCACAGAGCTTGCAGCTAAAGTGAAGGAAGAACTGAGTTTTGTAGAAAAGCAGCTGATCGAGATCGGTGAGGACGGAGAGGAATCATAAGGGAACAATCAAAAGAGAAAAAGCAACTCCCCCGGTACGATCAAATGATGCTTTGGGGGAGTTATCTATTTTATTACAGGATCTTTCGTACAGCCGGTATCATACGCAGCAGACAGATGGCTGCGCCGTAAATGATAAACTCAACGATGACGGAGACGAAACTCGGATAGTAGTAACCGATGTAAGGAGCGATTCGGTCTTCCAGCCAGCCGTAGATGGTCAGGGAAAAGGTGGTCTGGGTTTCGATCACAAACATGCCGAAGGTGGCGGCGCCAAGGGCCGGCACGCATTTTTGCATCAAAGCATTCGGGCGGATCAGTCCGGCTTCCGAGATTTTCCGGAACAGTAAAAACAGAAAACAGGACGGCGCGACGGCAAAATACTGCCGCATCTCTTCCGTATGATAGGCGATGTCCTGCGTTCCCACGGCGTAAAGGATCTGGAATACGCTGCATACCGCAGTGGCAAGGGACAATGCAATGATCACGGTAAACCAGGTGCGCTGCTCTTTTTCGGAAAAACCCTTTTCCGCCAGCCTGCCCAGAAAGTATCCCATGAAGGGGAAGATCAGGGGCCAGCAGATACTCGGCCACTGGGAAGTGAACAGGTTCATGCAGATGGTCTCTTCTGCGCTCCGCCAGGTTTCCGGAAGGTTTACCATGCGCAGGATGCCCGACGCCTGATAGGCGATAAAAGTCAGAATAAAAAAGTACCTGATCTGCACCTTGTCGGCGCCCATGGCGATCTTGCGGTAAAAAGGCAGGAGCAGCAAGAAGCACAGATAGGCGTAGAAATACCAGTTCAGCTTGATATGGACATTTTCCATATCACGGAACCGCCAGACAAAATAGACGGCGCTGATGATCATGACGATCACGATCCGCAGGATCCTGTGGGTAAAGATTTTTTTGATGGATTCTTCCCGTCCCAGGAGCAGATAGCCGGAGATCATGAAAAACAGCGGCGGTCCGCATTTTGCGGAAACGGACAGAAGGATCTTGATGATGTAATTGATGGTTACCGGCTGCGGGGTTTCAATGGAATAATAGGCTACCCTGTGGTTGAATAAGACCATCAGGATCGCTAATATGCGAAGGCCGTCCAGCCAGAGTTTCCGCTCCTTTTGGCCGGCGTTTTTTTCTTTTGATGCGGGTTTGGCCGCAGCATCTGCTTTTGCCATAGAAAGATGCCTCTTTTTTATTTTTTTGTAAGGATCGCACGATCCATACTACCATATTATAAGTTAAGAGTCCGAAATATGCAATTGTGTAGGTCGCAGGATGCAAGATAGTTAACAACAAAAAAGTAAGACGAGCTTGCAGCAGGCTCGTCTTTTTCGTTTCTGAAAATATTTTCCATTATATTATAGGACGATTTACTTGCACAAATCGCTGATCGCGCAAA
>JAFZNL010000087.1 GCA_017550925.1 Lachnospiraceae bacterium
ATCAAACGCGCCAATGTCTCGAATAAATAATCCGGCTCCACCGGCTTGGACAGATGTGCGTTCATGCCTGCCTGCAGGGATCTTTGCACATCTTCATCAAAAGCATTCGCCGTCAGCGCGATGATGGGCACGGCCTTTGCATCCTCCCTGTCAAGGGCGCGGATCGCTTCCGTTGCGCCAAGACCGTCAAGCACCGGCATACGCACATCCATCAGGATCGCGTCGTAGGTATGCACCGGACTGTTTGCAAACAGTTCCACCGCGATCTGACCGTTTTCCGCATGGTCCGAGCGCATCTTCCGCATATCCAGGATCATCTTCATCATATCCGCATTGATCTGCATATCCTCGGCAAGCAGGATCCTACGGCCAGCCAGGTCCGCCTTCTGAACATCCGCACTTTCCACTCCGTTTAGCTGATCCCCGGTATTCTTCCCTGCCCCGGCATCCTCTGCCTGCTTTTCGCACGCACGGAGCGTCACCATAACCGTAAAGGTGGAACCTTTTCCCTTTTCACTTTCCACCGAGATCTTGCCGTTCATCATCTCCACGATATTCTTGGTGATGGCCATGCCAAGCCCGGTGCTGCCGTATTTGTTGGCTTTTCCCTCATCCTCCTGGGAAAAGGCGTCAAAGATCCTGGGAATGAAATCCTTATCCATACCAATTCCGGTATCCTTGATAATAAAGCGGATCGGCGCGTTTCCTTCATACTTCTGCAAAGGTTCCACGATAAAGGATACCCGACCCGGTGACTGGGTAAACTTCACAGCATTGCTCAGGATATTGATGATGACCTGTTTCAGCTTCATGTCATCACCCAAATAATAATCATCAGCCTGACCGTTGATCTTACACTCAAACTGCAGCTGCTTTTCGTTGCATTGTCCCTGGATCATGGTCTTGATCTGCTCGATCACATCCTTCAGGGAGAACTCTTCGTTCTTGATCTCGATCCGGCCGCTCTCGATCCGGCTCATATCCAGAATGTCATTGATCAGGCCCAAAAGATGCTTAGCACTGGTGCCGATCTTTTCCAGATGCTCCCTGATATTCTCCGGAAGGTCAGGATCACTCAGGACTATGGCGTCCAGTCCGATGATGGCGTTCATGGGCGTCCGGATCTCATGACTCATGGATGACAGGAAAGATGTCTTTGCCGCATTGGCTTCCTCTGCCTGCACCAGCGCATCGGACAGCGCCTTGCGGGTTGCCATATCTTCCCTGGTTTCCAAATCCACATCGGAAAAGCCGATACCGATGGTATGGACTTCTCCCGACGCATCTTCATCGCCACGCACGCCAGCCATTCGGAGCATCTCGTAGTACTCATCGCCGCCCCGAACTGCCAGATATCTGTGGGCGATCAGTTTTTCCGTGCTCAGGGCTTTGCGGATATTATCGGGTTCGATATAGTCCAAAAAGCCTTGCCTGTCTGCTTCGGCAACATGGGTATTGGCATATTCGGTGAATCGTTCCGAAAATTTGAAACGGGAGCCTTCAGCAAGCCCGCCGTATTCATCCACAGAACGAAAGACCGTTCCTTCATCCGTATCTAAATCGATCAGATAAACACTTCGGTAATCCGAAGCCATAGCCGTGATCATGGCATCCGCTTCCCGCTGCTGCCTCTCCTGTTCTAAGAGCTGATCCTGAAGCGCTAATGTTTCCTCTAATTCCTGCTGGATCGCTTCGGCGGTTTCCGCCTCCATCATCAGCTGCGCATTTTTGTTATTCTGCCGGATCACCATCAAAAAGATGGCGATCATCACAATCGCAATACCGACAGTCTGGATCACGCTCCGCATGATGATGCTACCGGAAATGGAACTGATCTGATCGAAGATTATATCATCCCTGATCAGGTAGGTCAGCATCCAGTTCGTCCCTTCCACCGGGACATAGTACATATTTTCACTGGTTCCTCGATAGGTAAAATCGACCGTTCCCTCCTGACCTTTTAAGAAATCATTCCTCGTTTTCTCGTAGGCGCCCGTCTCATCAAAGGTGGCGTCCTTCAGAGATTCAAACAGGTTCATAGCCTTGGTCTGGCCACCGAGGACGATACCGGTCAGGGGCGTTCCTTCCTCATAGTACAGATTACAATAGGTCACCGAATCTTCATCTGTCTGTAAGCTGAGGCCTTCCAGCAAACGCTGGATATCGATCTCCATAAAGCAGGTAACCAGCTCGTGACCGAGAAATGGCAGGTGTTCCACCGGCACGGCAATGATCACTTTGGTATTTCCGGTTTCATAGTCTTTGACTGAGATCTCGGCTCCCTGCAGGGTAATATGATCAAAATCGTACTCATCGATATTGTCCTGCGTCCCGAGGGAAGTATAGATCAGACCTTCCTCATCCACAAAGGCAAACTTCTCCAATTTGTATAACTTTTTCATCCGCGCCTGATAGGCCTGCAGATGTTCCATATCGGAAAAATCGTCCGCTTCCATCAGGCCGATGGCCGTCTGCATATCCGTGATACTGGAGGACAGGTTTTTGGCTACTACATGTTCCCGCCGTCCTGCCAGTTCCTGCAAATAAAAATCGCTGACAGCGCGCACGGCTTCATCCGTGCTTTTGTGAGCGCTGCGAACAGACCAGAACGTGGTCAGTGCCAAAATGAGCGCGATCATGATACAGCCGGTAATGATCATCCTGCGGCTGTTTCTTTGTATTTTATACAGTTTTGTCTTTTCCGCCCGTTTCTTTTTTTCGGCTTTCTTTTCTGTATCCATAGACGCGTCCATCCCTCGGTCAAACAGGTCGTTTCGCTGTTTATGTCATTTTGAGCTCTTTGTCAGAACGTTACCACCTCAGGTGCTTTTGTAAAGGACGAGAATGTTGCGGTGGCATCTTTCAGATAGAACACCTCTGTATTACCGTCATCAGCGGAATACATATTCTGCAGGGAAGGATAAGCGTCCAGCATGGACTGACGCGCCTCTACCCTGTCGTCTTCCACAAGTGTTCCAGCTACGCGGAGCCAGTCGCCGTCTTTAAACGCACAGATCTCCACTTTGGGATTGGCATGGATCTGTTTGGATACATCCTTTACCTTTCCGGTCTGGATATATAATTTCCCTTCAAAAATGTGCGCCGTGCCAAAAGGCCTTACCCTGGGCTGATCGCCATCTGCTGTTGCCAGATAATATGCGCCTGCTTCTTTCAAAAATGCTGCTACTCGTTCCATGTTGTAACCTCCTGATTTTTCAATACATTTGACTTCTGCATTTTTCAAACCGGTCATTCTAAAGCCGGATTAATTTCTGCGTTTTGCATTTAGCCAAACACTTTTATAGTATAACATATTTCCTTATTTGCTACCACAAAAAACTGAACATTTCAATCCCTCTCTCTTTCTGACAGGTTTGATGCGAATCTGCCCTGTCTGTGCCGTCACATAGTACCTGCAGCCAATATCGTCAAGCCTATCAAGGACCTCTCTGTGTGGATGTCCGTAAGAGTTATCTTTCCCACAGGAAATCAGCGCCACAGCCGGATGCAGGAAAGTTAGCATACGCTCACTATTTGCCATTGCAGATCCGTGATGGCAAACCTTCAGGCAATCCACATGATCAATCCCTTCTCCTTGCATCTCCTCTAAGAGTTTATCATCCATGTTCGATGTCACATCCCCGGTGAGCAAGATGGAAAAAAACTGCATCCTGCAATAAAGCACCATGGATGTGTCGTTTTCATCATTGTATGCGTCGTAAGGTTTTTCTGCGGATGGGAAGAGCATTTGTATCCTGATATCGCCATAGACCTGCTCTCCGCCGCCTGCGGATTCAATGGTGATATTCTCAGACTGCGCATTCAGATCTGCAGGTTCGATTATCCTGATCGGAATCCCGTTTGCAATCGCGCTTTTCTCGATCCTTTCATAGGGGGCAACCAACAGATTGTCTCCTTCATCCGTTTTCCTAAGTCCACCCAACCCCTTCAAACCCTCAGCTTGTTTCCTCCTCGCTGCCAGTGTGCTGACATAAAGTGCTCCGATGCTGATCCCTTCCTTTTTTGCCAAAGAGAATAACTCTTCTATCGCAGAATAATGATCCGCATGGGGATGGGACAGATAAACTGCATCAATACGACGAATCGCATTATATTTCAGATAAGGCAACAACCTGTACTCTCCCACCGCATTCACATCACTGCTTCCCGCATCTGAAAGGACCACATGCCCCTTTCCATCTGCAATCACAACGCAGTCCCCCTGACCGACTGAAAGCATATCCACCCGCATGCCTGCGTTTCTTGGAAGGAACAGGCAAAGCACAGCGAAAACTATGATCAGTGCTTTTATGATCCGATGTTCCTTTATGACTCTCATCAGGTACAGCAAAACTACCAACAGCAGATAATAAACGATCACCTGCCAAAGATGCGGTCTTCCGGTTACGATCCTGTGAAACGGAAACTTTTGAAACAAAAAACAGGTTTTTTCGTACAGCAATAAAACGATCTTTGCCGGCCAAAGAAACACCGCCATCCGAAAAACGCCACCTGCGATACCGCTGATCAAAACTACTGACATCAAAGGAACCAGAAGAATATTGAGAATGATACTATATGGGGGATATGCATAATAAAACCATAAGATCACCGGCGTTGTAGCCAGTGCCACGGAAAGACTGACGGCAAGGGCTGCGCAAAGGCTTTTGCACCACCCTTTTTCCGATGATGCCAAAGCGCAAAACCACTCACCCAGCGGTTCAGAAAATATCCCAATCCCCAGCACCGCAAGAAAGGACAGCAGAAAACCTGCATCCGTCAGATATTCACTTTTCCCCATCAGCAATAAAAGTCCGGATAATGCCATCGCTGTCAGAAGGTCATACGTACGGTCCGCCAGGTCTGCAAGGATCTGTAATCCCAGCATTACGGACGCGCGGAAAACCGAAGACGATCCGCCCACCATGATGCCATAGAGAATAACAAAAGAAACTCCGACGGCTGCGCTAAGTGGCAGCATCAAACCACAACGCCGCAGAAGTCGGTATAAAGACAGTCCAAGAAGTGAGATATGAAGTCCCGAGATCGCAAGGATATGTGTGATCCCGCTCGCCTGATACAGACTCTTTACTTCCCGATCCATATCTGACCGCATTCCAAGGATCATCGCGCAGAGTACAGAGCCATCTTTTTCCCCCAGTGTGCGTACATAAAAATCCGCTGTTTTATCTCTATAGGCTGCAAGCACCTGCTTTATTGCATTTCCTTTTCCTGTTGCAGAAAGCACACGGCAGGAAAACAATTTGAAGACATGTCCCTTTTTCCTGTAATAGGACAGTTCATCGAACTGCCCCTCGTTTTCTGCTGCTGCAAAGTTGCCGGCCTTTCCTGTCAGAACAATCTGTCTTCCAATCAATGAAGATGGAAAAGTATCCTCCACTTCCATGTAGCAGAGCACCTTGCATTTCCGTCCTTTTTCATCCCGCAGATCCTCCCTTGCTACATCCTCCGTCTCATCTCCTCCCGCCCCCTCTTTCCTTTGACTATTCCGCACATCATCACGTGGATATGCTGCATTTTCACGCAGCAAACAGACACGGCCAAGATGATAGATCAGATGCCCGTTTTTTCGCTCATAGGATTCCAGTATTCCACTAACCCGGATCTGCTCACCGTCCCCGACATACTTCTCATATGCAGGCTGCGGCAAAAGAGATAAGATGAAAATAAGAGCGGCAAACACCGCAGAGAAAAGACACAACGGTCTTTTGATGTCCATACAGAATACCTGTTACGTATCCTCCATGGCAGCACACATTCTGTCTCGAAACGACCGATCCCCCATACAGTGGGAAACCGGTCAACCAACCTAATTGTCTGCTTCCACTACCGGAACCACGCTTTCCGGTGCTATGATCTCAAGATTTCGATCATACGGTGTATCCAGACTGTATTTTTCACGGAACAGGATCTCTGTTTCGCCGTTGACTGAAAATTGCACCTTGTTTACATTTCCGAGCTCCACCAGCGAATTCACGATGGAATACAATGCAACTTCCGGCGAAACCGTCTGCGTTACTGCCAGGAATCCGGCATCCAGATTCACATAGCAGATCCCGTCTTTTTCGATCACAGACAATACCTTCGTATCCCCATTGATCACCGGGCTGGCTCCCATGGCCGCCTCATCTTCCGTTACGCCGCTGATCAGCTGCTCCAGTACCAGCTTTTCCACCGGGATATTACTTGAATAGACCACTTCCCTGTCAATCTTAACAAGCCCGTCTCCGGTTTCATTCGCAAAATAGAGCGTCAGGGTAACTTTCTCTTCGGTATTGATCTCATTTCCGTTATTGTCAATAAACTGGTCAGCGCGCATGATCCCTACCGGCAGACCCGTGGCAGATAACAGGGCATTACCGCCTACCAAAAATGAACAATAGGAAAGTCCAGGCACCTGCGTCAGCGTACGCACAATGGCTGCTCTCGAAAGGATCTCCCCTCCCGTGGAAAAGTTATAATAATCACTTTCAAAATCCAGTGTCACAGTAGACTCACGGATGGTAACAGCAGGCAAGGATACGCCCTCAGGAATGGCTGCCCGATATGCATTATTCACCGGAACATTCGTCAACTGTGCCAGCAGAAAAGTAACGAGCTGCCCCTGGTTATCGATATCGGTGGCCACATCCACATAATCGATCCTGGTCTCATTTTTTTCTACCATGTAGATATGATATACATTACCTGTCTGCTCCGGCTCTTCTCCACCACATCCCGCAAGGAACCAGATGCCCAAAACAAGAAGGAGAAGGACCGCAATATGCTTTTTTATCTTATACGTTTCCTGCATCATCCCTATTTTCCTTCCTGACTCTTCAGATAGATCAGCGGCAGTTTTACGAAGAATTTCGTACCCTTGCCCTCCTGGCTTTCCAACCGGATACTTCCCCTGTGCACCAAAATCGCATTCCTGGCAATGGCCAATCCGAGACCGTTTCCGCCAATCTCCCTGGAATGAGATTTATCCACTCTGTAAAAACGCTCGAAAATATGCTCTTTCGCCTCTTCCGGGATACCGATACCGTTATCTTCCACGGTAATGTTGGCAAATTGATGATCCGCATCACAGGTTACTTTCACGTAACCATACTCCACATTGTACTTGATGGCATTTTCAATCAGGTTGGACAAGGCCAGTGAAAGCTTCACCTCATCAGCCTCGATCCGCACCTCCCGGATACTTTCAAACAGCACATCGATATTGCGCTGCTTCGCGATGGGACGAAGGCGCTTTAACAACCGCTCCAACAGTTCATTGAGTGAAATACTCTGGATATTGATATCCGTGGATCGGCGGTCCATTTTAACAAGCGCCAGCAGATCCGTGATGATCTCGTTTTCACGATTGATCTCATCGGCAATATCCACCATGAACTCCTGATACAGTTCGATGGGCACGTTTTCCTGCATCAACAGGGAATCTGCCAGCACTTTCATGGATGTAATGGGTGTCTTCAGCTCATGAGAGACATTGGATACAAATTCCTGCCGCGATTCATCTACCGCCTTCATCCGGCCCAACAGATCATTAAAAGCCGATATGATATGCTCCGTCTCCACATAATCGGGTACGGAAATCTGTTCCGTGGAAAAACCGTCCTTCACCTCACTGATGGCTTTGGTTACACGCTCGAAAGGCTTGACAAGGAGCTGCGAAAGTACCCACGCGATAGCCAGCAATAGGATGGCTGCCAGCAGCTGCATGACCGTTGCTCCGGTACTTAAGATCTCCAGATTCGTCTGGATGTTATCCGCCGATACACTGGTCAGCAATACCCCCTTGATCACGCTGGTCTCGTCGCTATAATTCTCATCGACTTCGTCTCCTATATCCAGGGTATCCACGATGGGTGTCGTGATCTCGATATAATAATTCTCACCATCATAATGGGTGGTGCTTTCTCCCTTCAGACAGCGCATCACCTCTTCGGAGATCATGGTCTTTCCTTCGCTGATCCCATAGGTATCCCGGATGATGCGGCAGCTCTGGTCAATGATGATAACGCGGCCATCATACAAATCGGAAAGCATAGCAAGCTCTGCTGCGATGACCTCAGAGCTGGAATCCGTCAGATAATTGTAATTGATCAGATGGTTTGCAAGAATCTTGCACTGATTTTGAATGTCCGTGGTCCGAACTTCCACGGCCCGCTTGGTATAACTGGTCAGGATCGTGCGACGCAATGCTGCAGTCGGCAAAATCCCCACCAGCAATATGATGATAAAGATACGCATCTTTAAAGACCGCAGGATATGCAGCCTGGAAAGATACGTCAGCAGTTTCGTCTTCAACAGATACTTCCTTTATGTCTATAAAATACCATCCTGAAATTGCCTTCCAGAAACAGTATTCCGAAAAACAAACCTGATACTATTCTTTGAAATAATAACCCATGCCCCATTTCGTATGGACATATCTGGGCTCACCGGAGTTTTGCTCAACCTTTTCCCTCAGTCTCCTGATATGAACGTCAACTGTTCTCTCATCGCCGGGATAATCCGCTCCCCAAACCATGGCAAGCAGTTTTTCACGGCTGTATACCTGTCCGGGATGTGTTGCCAAAAGCTCAAGCACATCAAACTCTTTTGCCGTCAGGCGGATCTCCCTTCCGGCTATTGTCACACGTCTGTTATCCTGTTCAATGACCATATCGCCGGATATGATCGTATTTTCCCTGACAGGCTTTGGCTTTTCTTTTTGTCTTGTACGCCTTACAAAGGCTTTGATCCTGGCCTTCACCTCCATGATATTAAAGGGTTTCTTGATATAATCATCAGCGCCGTATTAGAGACCGAGGATCTTATCCATATCCTCACCCTTTGCTGTCAGCATCATGACCGGAACGGAAGAAAACTCCCTGATCTGCTGCAACGCTTCAAAACCGGTCAGAACCGGAAGCATCACATCTAAAAGGATGATATCAAAATCCCCTTCCCTTGCCTTATCCACTGCTTCCTGACCATCATAGGCGCAATCCACTTCCATGCCATCCTGCTCTAAGGAAAAACGAATTCCCTTTACGATCAGTTTTTCATCATCTACGATCAAAACTTTGATTGCCATATTTTTCAACCCTTTAATCTGTCATGCCCTATCGACCCTTTGTTTCCTTTCGGATCGAAAATCATCTGATCCATCCCTCTATACCGTGATCCGGTCCCGGATCTTCTGATAGAGTTTATCCCCAATTCCTGATACACTGCGGATATCGTCAACCGTTGAAAAGCCACCGTGGGCATTTCGATATTCAATGATCGCCGCCGCTTTCGCTTCTCCGATCCCCGGCAGTGTGCAAAGCGTCGCCTCATCCGCTGTATTGATATTGACTTTGCCGCTATCAACGTCCTGACCGGCAGTGCCGCCGGTACTCTCCCCCGGCTCCTTTGCCGTTTCAGTCATGCTTTCTGACTGCCCGCCTTTGATCAGTCCAAAATCATTTTTTGTCTCTTCCCATTCCCGAGCCGTCGGGATCCTGATCATGTC
>JAFZNL010000088.1 GCA_017550925.1 Lachnospiraceae bacterium
CATGACCTGATGACGGGTAAGCTGAAAAACGGCAAGAAAGGGTTTTCGAAGGATTCTTTTTATGTCCTGCATGGCCCGGTATCCAAAAAGAGCCTGAACAAATATAAACCGAAACTGAAAAGCGTCACTGCAAAGAAACGCAAGATCACCATCAATATCAAAAACTGGCTGCAATATCCTTTCCGGTATCAACTGCAGGTGAAAAAGGAAGGCGGGGACTGGCAGCATGTGACTTTTGATATCTACACGCGAAAGTTTACGACGCAGAAGATGGAAAAAGGAACATATCAGGTTAGGGTCAGGGCTTTTTATTACAACCAAAAAACAAAAGAATGGGTATACGGAAAATGGTCGAATGCTAAGACTGTGAAGGTAAAATAAAGGCCAAAGAACTTTAGATCAACACCAATATCGATGAAGAAATAAGCAGGGGAAAATAACAGAAAATGACGAAGGAAGAATTTCAAAAACTTGCAGGTAAATATCTGATCTTAGACGGTGCCACCGGATCAAATCTCCAAAAGGCAGGAATGCCGTCAGGCATCTGTCCGGAAGCCTGGATCTTAGAGCATCCGCAGGCACTGATGGATCTGCAAAGGCAGTTTGTGGAAGCGGGCAGCAATATCGTCTATGCACCGACTTTTACGGGAAACCGGATCAAACTGGCAGAATATGACTTACAGGATAGCTTAAAAGAAATCAATACGCGGCTGGTACAGCTTTCCAAAGAGGCGGTGGCAGGCAAAGCGCTTGTGGCCGGTGACCTTACCATGACGGGCAGACAGCTCGCGCCCCTTGGGGATATGGATTTTGAAGAGCTGATCGATGTCTATAAAGAGCAGATCAGCGCGCTCACAGAGGCTGGCGCGGATCTTTTAGTGGTGGAAACCATGATGAGCCTGCAGGAGTGCCGGGCGGCGCTGATCGCGGCAAAGGAAACCTGCGACCTGCCTGTGATGGTGACCATGACTTTTGAATCCGACGGAAGATGCCTCTTCGGAACGGATGCGGAAACCGCCATGGTAGTGCTGCAATCCCTGGGCGCCGATGCAGTGGGTGCAAACTGTTCCACGGGTCCGAAGGAGATGGCAAAAGTGATCGCTTCCATGAAGAAGGTTGCAAAGGTTCCCGTGATCGCCAAACCCAATGCAGGACTTCCGAAGCTGGATGCAGATGGCAATACGGTCTATGAAATGACACCGGCAGACTTCGGGGAGCAGATGAAGTATGTGATAGAAGCGGGCGCAACCATTGTGGGAGGCTGCTGCGGCAATACCCCGGAGCATATCAGGAACCTGACGCAGACGGTAGCGTTCATGGAAAAAGATACTGCCGGTGCGCAGACAAAGAGTATCGAAGAAACAGACGCCGGAGCAAATGGCACTGCAGATATGGCAGGGGAGAATAATGGCTGCGGTATCCGCTACCTGACCAGTGAGAGACAGACGTTATCCTTCGGTCTTGACGGACGCTTTATGATCGTCGGCGAGAGGATCAATCCCACAGGAAAGAAGAAATTCCAGCAGCTGATCCGGGAGGGGGATTTTTCCAAGGTGGAAGAATTCGTCACCCAGCAGGAAGAAAGAGGCGCCCGGGTTCTGGATGTGAATATGGGAATGAGCGGCATCGACGAAAAAGAAACGCTGCTGGCGGTTATGGAGCAGGTGACGACTCTGACCAGCCTGCCCCTGAGTATCGATACCTCGGATCCGAAGGTTTGTGAGGCAGTGCTTCGCAGATATCCCGGCAGGGCGCTGATCAATTCCGTATCCTTCGAACAGGACAGGATCGAAAACATGCTGCCACTGGCGAAAAAATACGGCGCCATGTTTATCCTCCTTCCGGTATCGGATGAAGGATTGCCGAAAGATCTGGATGAAAAGAAACAGATCATTCAGACGGTTTTAGAAAAGGCATATGCACTAGGACTGACAAAAGAGGATGTGGTGGTTGACGGTCTTGTCGGAACGGTAGGAGCCAATCCCAAGGCAGCACTGGAAACCTTAGAGACCATCCGCTGGTGTAAATCCCAGGGGTTGGCAACCATTTGCGGTCTTTCCAATATTTCCTTCGGCCTTCCCCAGCGCAGCTTTGTAAACAGCGCGTTTTTGACCATGGCGATCCAGACGGGCCTGACCATGGCGATCGCCAATCCCAATCAGGATCAGCTGACGGCTGCCATGTACGCGGCAGATCTGCTTCTGGCAAAAGAAGAAGCGGATATTGCTTACATCGATGAGATGAACCGCCGCACAGAGGAAGAGGCGAAGGCGAAAGAAGAACAGGAAAAGAAAGATGGTAGGCTATTGGAAGCAGTTGCCATGGCACAGAGATATTTGGAGAGCATCCATCCTACTGCAGGATCCGGTATGGCGACGGCACCTGTCGGAAATGCAGTGGTATCGTCCGGACAGATCAGTGTCGGTACAGCAGAGTCCGTCGGACAGGATACAGTGCAAAAAAAAACAGCTGAAGCCCTGACCGGATCGCAGCCGGAAGGCGCTGATCCGCAGCAGTCAGAGATCCTGGAGAAAGTACGGAACGCCGTCCTGAAAGGAAATAAGAAAAAGATCGCGGATCTGACAAAAGACGCTCATGAGGGCGGAATAGAGCCGCGGACGATCTTAAATACAACGCTGCTCCCTGCAATCCAAAATGTGGGCGAACTCTTTGATCAGGGTAAATACTTCCTGCCCCAGCTGATCGCCTCGGCAGAGAGCATGAAACTGGCAATTGAATACTTAGAGCCATTTTTGCTCCAGGGCGAAGCGGGAAAAAGTAAAGGGACAGTCGTCATCGCCACCGTGGAAGGTGATATCCACGATATCGGGAAAAACTTAGTGGCGCTGATGCTGAAAAACTACGGCTTTAAAGTCATCGATCTGGGTAAGGACGTGCCAAAGGAGACCATTGTGGATACGGCTCTTGCCGAAAAGGCTGATATCATCGGGCTTTCCGCCCTCATGACTACCACTATGCAGCAGATGAGAGATGTGGTACAATATGCAAGGGAAAAAGACTGTAACGCCCGGATCATGATCGGCGGAGCGGTGATCACACCGGATTACGCCAGCGAGATCGGGGCAGATGCATACTCCTCCGATGCGGCCGATGCAGTGAAGGTGGCCGAGAACCTGCTGAAAGAAAGTTACGGAATGAACTGAGATTTTGATATAAAATCGAAGAGCCACGCCGGAGGTGATTGTCCGGAAAAACCTTCGGAGCGAAGCGACGTCAGGAATTTTCCGGACGATCACGCAGGCGGGGCGGACTATATCATTTGAAAATAGATAATCAGGAAAGCGAGGAACAATCATGAACGGTGCGGACATTCTTGTAAAATGTCTACAGGAAGAAAAAGTAGAGGTGGTCTATGGTTACCCAGGCGTAGCCATCGCCCCTTTTTATAACAGTATACTGGATTCGGATATCGAGACCGTCCTTGTCAGGACGGAGCAGAATGCAGCCCATGCGGCCAGCGGCATGTTCCGGGTATCCGGCAAAGTCGGCGTCTGTGCAGTGACTTCCGGTCCGGGTGCAACCAACCTGATCACCGGTATTGCCACAGCCTTTGCTGACAGTATTCCTATGGTTTGCATAACCGGTCAGGTATCTTCTGACCTGCTTGGCAGCGACGGTTTCCAGGAAGCAGATATCACAGGTGCAGCTGAGAGTTTTGTAAAATACAGTTACCTGGTCCGTGATGTGGATGATATCCCGCGTATCATGAAGGAGGCTTTTTATATTGCCAATTCTGGACGGCGTGGTCCGGTCCTTGTGGATGTCCCCATCGATATTCAGAATGCAAAAGTCAAAGACTTCCAGTATCCGGACAGTGTAAAACTCCGTACCTACAAGCCTACGGTAAAGGGTAATGCGGTACAGCTGAAGAAGGTAGGAAATGAGCTGGTCAAGGCAAAGAAACCACTGATCGTAGCAGGTGGCGGCGTCTTGATCGGAAGGGCAAGAAAAGAGCTGTTAAAATTTGCAAGAGCATTCTCTATTCCGGTTGTTACCACCATGATGGGAAAAGGCTCCATGCCTACCAGTGATGAACTGTTTTACGGCATGATCGGCAATAACGGACATCCTTGTGCAAACCGTGCCATGAAGGAATGTGACCTTCTTTTGATGGTGGGAGCCAGGGTTGCTGACAGATCTGTCAACCAGCCGGATGTAGCCGTTACCAATAAAGTCCTTGTCCATATTGATGTGGATCCTGCCGAGATCGGTAAAAACGTAGGCCCCCACATTCCGCTGGTAGGCGACTGCCGTGCCATCTTTAATGATCTGATGGATATGCCAAGAGGCGATGACCATGCGGACTGGCTACAGACCCTGGATACCTGGAAGGTAGAGATGGCTCCAAAGCGCAGCTGCGACACGAAGTTTATCGATCCGGCTGAGTTTATCACAGAGCTGACCGGAAAAATGCCGGAGAAAGCTATCTATGTAGCAGACGTGGGACAGAACCAGATCTGGTCCTGCCGCTATGCACATGTAAAAGGCGGCGATTTCATGACCAGTGGCGGTATGGGAACCATGGGTTATTCCATACCTGCAGCTATGGGTGCTAAATATGCACATCGTGACAGGGAAGTTATCGCAGTCTGCGGCGACGGATCCTTCCAAATGTCCATGATGGAACTGGCAACCATGCGGCAGCATAACCTGAAATCCAAAGTCATCGTTTTGAAGAATAATTATCTTGGTATGGTGCGTCAGTATCAGCACTTTACCTATGAAGACAGATACTCTGTTGTAGACCTGTCCGGCAGCCCGGACCTTGAAAAGTTAGCCGCTGCTTACGACATGCCTTTCTTCAGAGTTGATGATCCCGCGAAGATGAGTCAGCAGATCGATGCATTCCTGAAATCCAAAGAATCTTGCCTGATGGAGGTAGTGATCGATCCCATGGATCTCGTCTGAACAGTTGTTTTAAATTCAAGGTAGTCATCGATCCGATGGATCTTGTCTGAACGTCAATGATCAATTCAGAGTTGTTATCGATCCCATGGATTTAGTATAAAAGGAGAAGAAGATGAAAAAAATCTATTCCGTTCTCGTAGAAAACCGTTCCGGTGTCCTGTGCAAGGTGGCAGGACTGTTTTCGCGCAGATGTTTCAATATTGATTCCCTGGCCGTTGGTGAAACGGATGATAAGGCGGTTTCCTGTATGACCATCGTATCTTCCGGAAATCAGCGTACCTTGGAGCAGATCGAAAAACAGCTGAATAAGAAGCTGGATATCATCAAGGTCCGCACTTTTAAGGAAGAACAGGCGGTCAGCCGCGAACTGATGCTTTTGAAAGTGAAATACAATAAGTCAAACCGCAAGGATATCATGGAGATCTGCGATATTTTAAAAGCGGATATTGTGGATATGTCCAAGACCCACCTGATGATCCAGATCTGCGATGAACCGCGTAAGATCGAGCTGCTGTTGGAAATGCTTAGAACCGTTAGTATTGTGGAAGTGGCAAGAACCGGTACGCTGGCACTGATGAAGTGTACGGAAGGTGAGGCATAGAGTAAGAGTAAGGATCGGTATGAAAAGACGGATTGAGAAACCGCTGATAAAGCAGTGCAAAGTCCGATGTGAGAATACCAAACCGCGAAACGAAACTGAAAAAGAGGGGAAGAAAAATATTGATAAATCAGGAGGCCTTTTTGATGAATGAAGTGCGCGGGAATATGAGACAAACAAAACTGATACAAACCGAAAAGAAGTGTTTAATGCGATTTGCGGCATTGATGCTGTCGGTTTTGCTTGCATTTACGCCTGCGGGCATGATACCCGGAGCAGGCGTGGTCATGGCAAACGCCGAAACGGTGAAACCCCCCAGGGTGACAGAGGAAGAGAAGGCGCTTTTTAAGTCGCCGGCGGATCCTTTTTCCTATAATTCCTTCGGGGAGATGTATCAAAACGGAGGACTGAAGACCAGTTATTCCAAGAGCGTGGATATTTCGGTCAGCGGAAACAATATGC
>JAFZNL010000089.1 GCA_017550925.1 Lachnospiraceae bacterium
CGGCGCAGTGCTCATGGACAAGAGCGTTAACGTCTGGGTAGCAGTAGTAGTTATGCTGATCGGTGGTCTTTTAGTAGGAGCATGGCAGGGATTCTGGATCGCTTATGTAAAGGTACCTCCCTTCATTGCAACACTGGCAGGTATGTATGCCTTCAGAGGTCTTGCAAACGTAGTACTTCAGGGCTTTACGGTAGGTATCAGAAATACAACCTTCCTTAATGTATTCGGCGGCGGCGCTGATTGCTACATCCCTGATTTCTTCCACGGAAACGGGATCAACATCACCTGTGTACTTGCAGGCATCATCCTTGTGGCAGCTTATGTGATCATGGTAGTAAGAAGACGTCTTGCAGCCAAAGCCAAAGGATATGAAGTAGGTCCGCTTTATTCGGATATCATCAAGATCGTCATCATCGGCGCAGCAGTTATGTGGTTTTTCTTCAAGCTTGCACAGTACAAGGGTATTCCCACATCCCTTATTTGGATCGGACTTGTACTTTTGGCATATGCTTACATAACCAGCAACACTACCATGGGACGTTATCTTTACGCAGTCGGCGGTAATGAGAAGGCTACAAGGCTTTCCGGTGTAGATCCCAGAAAAGTATATCTGTTTGCTTACATCAACATGGGTCTTATGTCCGGCCTTGCAGGTATCCTTACCATAGCAAGAGCAACCCAGGCTCAGCCCACCTTCGGTCAGGGCTATGAGATGGACGCGATCGCAGCCTGCTTCATCGGCGGTGCCAGCGCATACGGCGGTGAAGGTAATATCTTCGGTATAGTTATCGGTGCTCTCCTTATGGGTGTCATCAACATGGGTATGAGTATCATGGGTATCGAGGCTAACTACCAGAAGGTTGTAAAAGGTATAGTCGTACTTGTTGCCATTATCTTTGATGTTTTGTCAAATAAGAAGAAAAAGTAAAGGAGGAGGATGAGTCGTGGCTGAAAAATATATTGATATACTCAAGAAAAACGCAATGCTTATAGTCCTTGTCCTGGTATATATCTTCTTCACGATAATGACAGGCGGCGGGATGTTTGAGCCATTGAACTTCAACGCACTTATAACACAGAATGCATACGTATTCGTTCTTGCGACCGGTATGCTGATGTGTATGCTCACAGGCGGTAACATCGATCTTTCCTGCGGTTCCTTTGTCTGCTTCCTCGGTGCCATCGGCGGTATCCTGATGACAGTAAAGCAGATGAGTCCCGGAGTATCGATCATAGTAATGCTTTTGGTAGGTGTGATCTACGGATGTGTACTCGGTTACCTTATAGCATATGTAAATATTCCGCCCTGGATCGCAACCCTTGCAGGTTACCTTGCATTCAGAGGCTGGGGAACAGCGCTTCTTTCAGCTAACAGTTCCACAGGTTCCATTTCTTTCGCAGCACAGAAGACCTTCCTTAACATCTTTTCAGGTAAGCTTCTGGCTACACCCGTAGGCGAGCTTAACATAGTTTGTCTTGTAGCCGGCATAGTAGCCAGTGTTGCAGTAGCAGTTGTTAACTTTATGACAAGAGCAAACAAGATCAGAAAGGGTTATGAAGCTGATTCCATGATCGCAGTTATAGTAAAGACTGTTCTTGCGATCGCAGCGATAATGCTCTTTGCTTACAAGCTTGCACTTGCAGGCGGTATCCCTACCGTACTTATATGGGTTATCGTGATCGTGCTGATCTACAGCTTCATCACATCAAAGACAACCATCGGACGTTACTTCTACACCATCGGCGGCAGCGCTGAGGCAACAAGACTTTCCGGTGTGGATACAAAGAAGATCATGTTCTTTGCATACCTCAACATGGCAGTACTTACAGCCATAACAACCTATATAGTAACTGCAAGATTCCAGGCAGCCAATTCAACAGCAGGTACCAACTACGAGATGGACGCCATCGCAGCCTGCGTTGTCGGCGGTGTATCCGCATACGGCGGTTCCGGTAAGATCTTCGGTATGGTGATCGGCGCTACCCTCATC
This sequence comes from Lachnospiraceae bacterium, assembly GCA_017550925.1. Classification (GTDB taxonomy): domain Bacteria; phylum Bacillota; class Clostridia; order Lachnospirales; family Lachnospiraceae; genus RGIG7926. The sequence goes on from JAFZNL010000089.1 coordinate 1,992, forward strand.
GGTGTTATCAACCTGGGTATGTCCCTTACAGGCGTTGATGCCAACTGGCAGAAGATCGTTAAAGGTGTCGTTCTCCTTGCAGCAGTAGTATTCGATATCCTTGCAGCAAAGAAGAACGCTACAAAGTAATTAAAATCCAACCTTTGAAAAAATGAAATGTGTGAAAATCCCCGGTGCATATGCTCCGGGGATTTTTTTACTATCTGCAGTTATCAGTAATGAATTTCCAGAATTCACCCGCTACGATGGAAAGAGAGCTTTTTGCACTCTTTACAAGTATATAACGCGCCGTTACACTGGGATCCGTTATCCGTTTTATCACAACATCCTTATTTACATAGTTTTGTACGGAAGCCGGGTAGATCGCGATGCCGACTCCTTTTGCGGTCAGCTCATAGGCGTTGAGCATATGTGCGATCCTGCAGAATATCTTTGGTTCCAGACCCATGGGTTCAAACCATCCTTCGATCTCCTTTTTCCGTGACTGGCGGGAAGGGATTATAAGCGGGTAAGGCGCAAGCTTTTTCAATGAGATACTGCTGCTTTTTTTGCCTGACCCGGCAAGCGGATGGTCTGCCGGGATCATAGCTACCCAGGGTTCTTCATAAACCGGCGCTCCGTCAAGTCCCTCCTGATCATACGGGGCGGTGATGACGCCGATATCGCAAAGGCCCGATTGGACACGCTTGACTACATCATCCGTGTTCCCGTTCCAGAGCTCATATCCGACAAGAGGATAGGCCTTCTGAAACTTAGCGATCCAGCCTGCAAAAAGTGCAGGTGCATATCCTTCCACGGTTGCAAGATAGAGTGTTCCGGAAAGCCCCTCATTCATTTCCCTGATATCTTCTACGGATTTATCGGCAAGCTGAAGTATCCTTTGTGCATATTGAAGGAAATGCTCTCCGGCATCAGTAAGAGCCAGGCCTTTTGGTTTTCTGATAAACAAGGGGCTGCCGAGCTCTTCTTCGAGGTCTTTTATCTGCCGGCTGAGCGGAGGCTGTGCGATGCAGAGCTTTTCAGCCGCTTTTGATATACTGCCTTCAGAAACCACTGCCAGAAAATACCTGATATGCCGAAGTTCCATAAATGAATCCTCCTTTGCTCGATTTCACTGGTATACCTTAAAGGTATAGAACTGCTATCATTATATGTATTTTACATATCCTATGCAAGATGGTATTGTTATATCAGAAAAAGAAAACGAGGAAAAAACCGGACAGAGGATCGGATCCAAACATAGTAACCAGTAATAAACAACGCTGCAGATAACCGAAAGGAGGCGCAGGATTATGAAAAAACTACTTCATGAGATCGAGGAACTGTTAGAGGCTTATTACAAAACCTTCGCATAAAAACAGAATCAAATGAGAATAAAAGAATCTGAAAATGCCCCGGCTGTTTAGCCGGGGCATTTTTTGTATAAATATGGGCTATTTGGTTATAAGTGAGTTGATAGGAAAACATGGGTGATCATTTGCGAGAGATGTGGTATACGAGATAGGTAAGGGAATACCAGAGTATGATAAGCCCACGGATTTGCAAGCCATAAGAGGTGAAAAGTTGTCGGATATTGTATTGCCGGAAGGATGGGTATGGAAAGATAGCACAACCAGTTTGACAGAAACGGGAGAAAAAGCTTTTCCTGCAGTGTTTACACCAGAAGATACGACAAATTACAATACGGCAGAAGAAAGTCTCACAGTCAAGGTGTTTTTATGTGACCATAAGGATATTGACGAAAAGATATCAGTTGCAAGAGAGTATTATGACAGAATTAAAAATGATTCGGCTTATGCTACAATTGCAACTGACCTTAAAAAAGCAATAGAGGACGCGAAAAAAACTACGGATGATTATGATGTTTCTGCTGACGAACTAAGTACTGCACTTGCTGCGTTAAGCACAGCAATAAATACCGCTCAATCTGGGGTTAAAGATGCAGATGATGCCAAGGCCGCTAATTCCGTGTCTGATAAGATTGAAGCGTTAAAGACCCCTGATCAGATAACATTGGCAGACAGATCAAGTATTGAGGCGGCAAGAAGTGCCTATAACGCTCTTACAGATGATCAAAAGGCTAAGGTTTCTGCAGATACACTGAAAAAACTTACTGATGCTGAAAACAGGATTCAGGCATTGGATGTTGAGGCTTCTTCAACGCCAACACCTGAAGTATCAACTAATGGTAAGAATGAAGTATCTAAGCCACAAAAACCCATAATTCAAGTTAAAAATTCTGCTAAAGGTACGGTTGCCCTGAAGGTTAAGAATGTAGAAGCAGATGGATATGAGATTATATATGCCTTAAACAAAAAACTGACAAAGAAGAAAAAGACAAAAACTATCACTGTATCTTCCGGAAAAATCAAGAAACTAAAAAAAGGAAAAACATACTACTTTAAAGTTCGCGCCTTCAACAAAAAGAGTGATGGAACGAAGATGTATGGTGATTGGAGCAGTGTAAAGAAAGTCAAGATCAAAAAGTACCGTTTCAAACAGACATATCAAAAAACTCAGCCCCCGAAGCGAAAGCGACGGGGCTGCTGTTTTTTGGTTGCGATTATCCTGCATTTGGGTATTCAAGCGTGATGATACGGCTGAGGCTGCTCTGAAGCAGATCAATGACAAGGAATATTCACTGCCGTTTGCAGCTGATAACAGACAGCTTTATAAGATCGGAGTGGCATTTGATTCCGAAAGCCGCATGCTTTCCGGATGGAAGGAGGAGTAGGGTCAAAGTGTACCGCCCGCATTATCCGTGATGCGGATGTTACTGAGTTGTTTGGGGTAATCTGAGGCCATAATTGTATTTGTATGATAGTCCCCGGTGCGAAAAAGAAACAGCCCACAAAGCGATGGGGGAGGATTTTTGCAAAACAATCGTCAGGCGCGTTTGAACTGCCCTTGCAGAAACGTCTCAAGTGATGAGTTCAAATTTCACATAATTCACGGAAATATCTCAAAAAGAACTTGCCCTTTAACTTACCCCTTGTTATAATTCAAAGGGTAAGTTAAAGGGTATCTTAAAGGGTAAGTTACAAAAAACACAAAGGAAGAAGTAAAGATGGCATTACCGATAAATATTGAAGATCTGATACATCAGAGGAAAGTTGAACGAACTCGAATTGAGTATAAAGGGGACTGGAATCCTGAACCGATAATACACTCGATTACTGCATTTGCAAATGATTTCGATAATATGGGCGGCGGATATATTCTTATTGGTGTGGAGGAACAGAACGGCGCACCGGTATTTCCGGTCAAAGGCATCCCGCAGGAGCGTGTTGACGGCATTTTGAAAGACCTTGTCGGATACTGCCGCTGCATTGAGCCCCTGTATAATCCGATTGCCGAACCGATTCTGTATCATGATACCTACATCATTGTGATCTGGGTACCCGGCGGATACGGCAGACCTTATAAAGCGTCTGTTGATGTGTACGGCAGAGAGGCAAGCAAGTCCACGAAGTTTTACTACATCCGAAAATTCAGCAGCACACTGAAAGCCTCGCCGGAAGAAGAAAGAGAATTATTCTATATCTCGACGGATATTCCGTTTGATGACCGCCCGAATCTTGCAGCGGAGGTATCCGATCTTGACATTGGCTTGATGCGCAGCCACCTGAAGGAGATCGGCAGTGCCTTGTATGAACGCTCCATACATATGGATGCGCTTGACATTGCGCGGGATTTACAGCTGATCTCCGGACCGTCCGAACGCCTGAAACCGCTGAATGTCGGCATTTTGATGTTCTCCGAACAGCCGGAACGGTATTTCCGGTATGCAAGAATTGAAGTTGTAGATATCCCTGACCCAACCGGAATGAATATGACGGAGAAAACATTTACCGGACCGATCCAGAGGCAACTCCGGGATGCGCTTGCGTATCTGAAAAACTACATCATCAAGGAAGCCACGATCAAGGATCCGCAGAAAGCAGAAGCGAAGAAAATATACAACTATCCGTTTGCCGCAGTTGAGGAGATCCTGTCCAATGCGGTCTACCACCGTTCATATCAGGTCAATGAGCCGATCACAGTGCGCATTGATCCGGATTCTATCGAGATCACGAGTTTTCCGGGATTTGACAGAAGCATTTCGGACGAGAGTATTGCACAGCTCGTCATTCGCTCAAAGATCTATCGCAACAGACGAATCGGCGATTTCCTGAAAGAACTGAAGCTGATCGAGGGCAGAAACACCGGTTTTCCCACTGCGATGCAGGCTCTGAACGAAAACGGCTCAGAGATGCTGCGGTTTGAGATGAACCCGGAACGGGATTATCTGACGGTCATAATTCCCGTGCATCCCTATTTTCTTCCCAAAAGTAGCAATTCCAAGAATGCTGCATACGAAAAGAAGATCCTGTCGCTGCTGTCCGAAAAGCCACACTCTCTGACCGAGCTTGCATTAGCTATGGGCTACAAGGGCATCACTGCCAAGCTCACCCGTTCTGTCAACGCCATGCTTGATGGCGGCGTGATCTGCAAGATCATTGATGTGGATAATGCTGTAAAGCTATCTGTGAAATAAAGCTGAAAGCGCACTGTTCCCGGTGCGCTTTTTGCAGTCTTGCGCTCAGAGGCGAAGATATATCTGCCGCAGCTCTTCGGCTCGTTTCGTATTGGCGATATCGTTTTTGTTCAGACCGCAGTAGTTCATAGATGCAGCACCCTTTCTGCAATCTCCTGTGTGCGCCCCTGGTTCCAGAACTGCGTGCCGAGATATCCGCAGGTGCGGCGGCAGACATTCAAAG
>JAFZNL010000090.1 GCA_017550925.1 Lachnospiraceae bacterium
AGCTGCTCACTTTCAGCCGGGGTTAAATTCATGCCCTTGCTGACTGCCACCGTTGCTTTCACCGCCTGATTACTTGCCGGAAGCGGTTTTACCCTTTGCCGGATGGTGCGGTACATATTCTCGGCTTTTTTCTCGATCAGAGTCTGATACTCCTGATCACGCTCTAAGATCGCCGTATCCTTGATATAACCGCACATGCCGCTGCAAGGAAGGCCGCCTAAGATCTCCCAGGCATTGGAAAGGGAGAGTTTTGCTTCCCTCTCACCATAAGTCGTGCTCATGACGATGGGGCACATATAGATGCTGCTGATCTTTTCCTTGTCCCCGTATAACCAGATCGCATCTAAAAAAGTCTGCATATACCCACCGATCCCAAACCATTCCAACGTCGTGGCCAGAATGATACCATCCGCAGATTTCAGTGTCTGCGGAAGCGTTGTAAGTGCCCCCCGCAATTCATATAAATTGAACCGTTCAACAGATACATTCAGCTCTTCCAACACTGCCTGCATTTTATCCAGCACCAGATTGGTGGGATCGTCTACCAGACCTCTGCCGCCGTAATAGATATTGATCTTCATGGTCATTCTCCTTGCTTGTTCTGAATGCGCTTTTTCCGGTACAGACAGATCCCCAAAAGAAAACCGCCGACCAGTCCGCCGATATGTGCTGCATTATCCACGCCTGTGGATGTGAAACCGAAATACAAAGAATATGCGATCAGAAACAGAATCTTTTTTGTGGTCACCTGCTCAATCTTTCCGTGATTGCGAAGCAGCACCCACAAAAAGGCGCCTACCACGGCAAAGATCGCGCCGCTGGCACCTACTGAGCCCAGAAGGGAACCTTTTAAAAATGCAACATACATGGAAAGCGCGCCTGCCAGGATCCCGCCTGCGAAATACAGGATCGTATATTTGATATGTCCCAGCGCCCTCTCCGTCATATCACCCATTAAAAGCAGCATGAGCATATTTCCGGTCAGATGTGCGGGATCCGCATGCAAAAACATACAGGTCAGCATCCGGTACCACTGTCCCTGCCCAATTACCAGGCTGTAACGCAGGTCACCCCAATCATACAGCGGCTCTGCAAACAGGATGCAAAGCACATAGCCGATCAGATTCAGCACAAGTAGCGCATGGTTGACAATGGGTCTTTGCAGGACGCCCTGATAACAGAGCTTACCATCCACGTTATATTCAAGGGGCGGTTCCATATATCTGCTGCCGCTGCGTGGGATGCTCATATAAGCTGCAAGCTGCTCTTTGATGCCGTAAAAATCTTCCACGCTCTGCTCCGGGATCACGATTGTCTGCTGCGATGTATCCAAGATCCAGCAAAAGCCGTCTTCCTTTGCCAGCGCCAGCCCTCTGTCCTGATCCGGTGTTACCAGAAGAGTCATAATATGTGCCTGGGGCTGATGGGCGTCGGTAAACCGCCATCTGATTTTTTCGACCTGTTTTTGATAATTTGCCTCACCTTCTGTGTCGGCCGGATCTGTAACAAGCGCATCAGCGATCACAAAGACCGTCACACATCCCGGCTCAGACTGAAAAAACGCCGTCATACCCGGCGCGTCAAAATGCAGTTTACGATATCCTGATTCCCGAAAAAAATCTTCGAGCCACAGTATCACTTCTTCTGTCTTCATATTGTTAGCATACGCTAACTTTTATAAAAAGTCAACCCTGCGCCAAGGCCTCCGCAGACCATAAAGAAAAGAGCTGCGATCCCTTCATAGGAAGAGAGCATCAGTTCCATGGCAAACTGTTCTAATGCTTGCGCTTTCCAAACAAAAAGAAAGAGACCGATCAGGAAAACACCGGCAAAAAGGCAAAGAGAGATGACATCCGTTCTTGCTGCATCCCGCGTATCACGGTTCTCTTTTCCGATCTGTCCATCCTTATCCTCCCTGTTTTCTCCGGGCTCGCTTATTTCCACGCTCGTTTCCTGTCCCCTCTGATCCATCGATAAATTCCCGCCCTGTCCGCTTTCTAAAAGCTGTCCCAGCCAGCTGCGCAGATCACCGCGTTTTTCTCCTGCAAGCTTATAAAACCTGTATGCCAGCATCACTGCCTCTTCGCTGTCCTGATCGATCATACCGATCAGCTGCCTTGAAAACTCTGTTGTTTGCCCGTCATCGTTTTGTTCATAGGGGAAATAGCAAAATGCCACGCTTTTCCCGTCTGTAAAGATCTGCGCTGCATCTAAAGATAAGCCTTCCGGTCCGAGGCAGTACTCCGGCAGTCTTTGCAAAAGCCCAAGCAGAGTTTCAAACAGGATCCGCACCATCTCTCCTTCCAGCGGTCTGTTCTGCGCATAAGATGAAAGCGACTGTTTCCCGGTCACCTCATAATACAGACTTTTCACGCCATTAAATTCCCTGACATTCGGACAGATCAGTCCCTGTATCCTGTTTTCCGTCAGCATTCGGAGGATAAATGTTTCCCTTTGTGTATCGCTCGTCGTTTCCTCCTCACCATCTCCCCTGGGATAAGGTGCGATCATATAGCATCCGTCCGGCTCCTGTGTCATCTGCATCCTCTCATCAGACTGCATGATCATTCTCCTTCTTCTGTTTCTGATACCCGGCTGCCTGCGCCGTTTCCCATAGCATCCTTTGCGATCTTAACCGTCCATAAATAGGTGGCTGGATCTAACCTGGTCATCGTCTTTGTTGTTTTGAACTGCATCCCGCCCGGTAAAGATGAAAATAGATGGACTCCCATAGTCTGATCAAATCCGGTTGTCACCTTAACTGTCATCAGTCCGGCCGATACTTCCCCGGAGGCCGTCACCATCGGCATGGCCTGCAGGCCATCATCCAGATAACACATCACCTTGTCTTCAATGATCCCAGCGCCCTCCTGCTCCATCCCGGCAGCCATCACAATGCATCTGCCCGCAAGGGAAACCGCCGCAGCCCTGTTATAGTTATAGACAGATAAATAAATCGTCAGAAAAATGACGCCCAGTACCATTGGCATGAGACACGCCGCCTCAACAGTTGCGCTGCCGCTGCAGTTTCTGCCATAAATACTCGATCTTTTTTCTATTACGTCCTTTTCTTCCACTTTGCATTTCCCCATGTTCCCACGTTTCTTTATTCTTCCCTTTCCCGCATCATCATAGGCAGGCTCTCATTGATTACAGCTTTTATAAATCTGCTTTCTTATGCTTTATAAAGCCTCCGCCGCAAGAAGAACTACATAAGCAAGCAGTATGAATGGCTGCATTGGAAGGCGGCTTTTCCTCCCTGCCCTTTTGATAACCAAAAGCAAACTGCCCAAAAGTCCGGCCAATAAAAAAGCAAGCAGGAACAAGAGCAATGTCCGATAGATCCCCAGATACCATCCCAGAACAATGGCCACCAGCGCATCACCCGCCCCGATGGCGCCGCCAGTGCCAAAGGACAAAACAAGCAGCAACAAGCCGAAGACTGCGCCGGCCACATGTACATAAATGTTCCCGCTTTGAAATAACAGTAATTCTTTCCCTGCTGAACCAAAAAGCATCGCAATCCCAATCGCGCCATACAAAATGACAGAAAGAAAACTGATCTGTCTTCCTCTCAGATCAGCGAGCGTATTCCAGCCTAAAAAAGGCATCAGTAAACAGGCAAGCCCTATGTGTTTCAAAAATAATCCTCCAATCCGGTCTCAGCCACAGGCGCTGCATGGACGCCTCCCGCCAACCTGCGAGATCGGAATCAGCCGGATCGTTCTCTTAATTCCCGGACAATCCAGCCTGGTATGATACCGGTTACCGTAATCCGTCACAAACAGTTCCATGGACGACGCATCAGCACGAGAGATTCCTTTGCCGCAGTAGGGACAACGATAATACTTTGCACCGTCAACACTCCTTTCACCGCTAAGTCCGCTGCCCCGGATGCTTCTTACGGATACGTTCAGGTGCCAACAATCTCTGTTTCTGTGATATACCTGGCCGGTTTCGGTCACATACACATATTCTTCTTTCGCTTCATCGGTTTTCCCGACGAAATCACCGGAATATCCGTTAAATATATGGACATTCACATGGTTTTCCAACAGAAGTGCTTTTTGAAACGGTCCTGCTGCCTGCCCGCTTACCGGATAGACCAGTTTCAGCCTGATCCAGTCACCCTCGGCCCCGGTTCCCCCTTCTTTTACCGCTGCCGAATACACTGCCGCATTACGTGCCGCCTGATAGAGTTTCAGTTCTGTTTCCATATTGATCTGCAGCATCCGCATGACTGAGATC
>JAFZNL010000091.1 GCA_017550925.1 Lachnospiraceae bacterium
AATGTGATCTTCCTTGTGAAGGAGACCAGCGTGTTTTCCGCCATCAGTTTAATGGACCTGATGTTTACGGCAAAGGACCTGATCGGACTGTATTATAACACGACGGAGAGTCTGTTTTTACTGGTGGTTTTCTATATCATCATGCTGCTTCCCGTATCCTTTGCGGGAACGCTGATCGAGAAAAAGACCAGGTTTAAGATGTTTGGAGATTAAGGCGATGGGATTTGAAGTGATCTTTAAGGGGAAAAATCTGATACGGCTGCTGGCCGGTCTTGGGGTGGCAATGAAGATCAGCCTCATCTCCGTGGCCATCAGCATTGCGGCAGGGCTTTTGCTGGGCATGCTCATGTCCATGAAAAAGCCGGTGATAGGCGCGCTGATGCGAGTCTATCTGGAGATCGTCCGGATCAAGCCCCAGATGGTGCTGCTCTTCATCGTTTTTTTCGGCTTTACCAAAATGACGGGTTCAAACATTTCGGCAGAGGCATCCTCCATCATCGTCTTTTCCTTCTGGGGGACGGCGGAGATGGCGGATCTGGTCAGAGGGTGTTTTATCAGCATTCCGGTCATTCAGTACGAAAGCAGCAAGGCACTGGGATTATCCCGGCTGCAGACCTATGTATATGTGATCATACCGCAGATCGTAAGGCGCCTGATCCCCCTGTCCATCAATCTGATCACGAGGATGATCAAGACCACCAGCCTGATCATGATGATCGGCATCGTGGAAGTCCTGAAGGTAGGACAGCAGATCATCGAAGCGAACAGGAAAAGCGCACCCAATGCGGCTTTTGGGGTATTTGCAGCAATATTTCTTTTGTACTTTTTGGCCTGCTGGCCCATCAGCTGTTTTTCAAAATATCTGGAGAAAAAATGGGCGAACTGATATGGGAGATACGATCATGAGTGAGATTTTGAAGATAGAACATCTGCATAAAAAGTTTGAAGATTTCGAGGTGCTGAGCGATATCAACCTTTCCATCAAAAAGGGCGAGACCATCGTCATCGTCGGCCCCTCCGGTTGCGGCAAGAGCACGCTGCTGCGGTGCATCAACGGACTGGAGGATATCGATGAGGGAGAGGTGAGCTTAGAGGGAGAGGCAGTCAATCCGGCGCCGAAGAACGCAGCCGGCCGCAGGAAGATCGGCATGGTCTTTCAGAGCTATGAACTTTTTCCCCATAAGACAATTCTGGAAAACGTCCTGCTTGCTCCCATGAAAGTGCAAAAAAGGGACCGCAAGGAGGCAACTGAGGAAGCCCTATCCCTGCTTGACAGAGTGGGCCTTGCATCCAGGAAAGACAGTTATCCCAGGCAGCTGTCCGGCGGGCAAAAGCAGAGGGTCGCCATCGTACGGGCGCTGATGATGCATCCGGAGGTCTTGCTTTTCGATGAAGTAACGGCGGCCCTTGACCCGGAAATGGTCAGGGAGGTATTGGATGTGATCTTGGACCTTGCGAAGCAGAAGAGGACAATGCTCATTGTCACCCATGAGATGTCCTTTGCAAAAGCCATCGCCGACAGGGTGCTGTTTTTGGATGGGGGTACTATCGTGGAAGATTCGGATCCGAATGCATTCTTCGAAGCGCCCAAAACAGAACGGGCAAAAAAGTTTCTGCAGACCTTTGAATTTGGTTCATAATAATTTTGTTTTTTCATTGTGCAAAAGCTTCTGTTGCGGTAAAATACATAGAGTAAACCGATACCTAAACGAGCCATATTGCTGCAGAGAGGAGCCTTCATGAGCCTGTTTACATCAGCACAGGAAAAACAGATCCTTGCGATCATTAAAAGAGTGGAAATGAACGCATCCAACAACTATAAGGATGCGGCGCAGGCTGCTATCGCAGATCTGGAAAAAGCACTGGCGGATCCGGCTGTCGGCGGGAAACTGAAGGATAAGAAAAAGGCAGAGTTTGACAGTCTTCTGGCGGATTATAAGGCGCGTTATCAGGGCTTTACCCATAAGGATCAGAAGCCCTATTGGACTTAAAAGCATGCAGGAGCAAACCATACGGAAAAAGTCAAAATCGTGGCAGAATCTACAGACACTTCTGCCACTTTTTGCGGCAGGTCTTTTGATCACCTGCCTGGTTTTGTATACCCTGCTTTATTTAAATCACCTGATGCATTCGGATATGGCAGCAGAGGTGATCTTATCTAAACTGCTGCGTGACAGGGGAGAGCTGATCTCAAAGGAGTGGTTTTATTCCACGGAGATCAGGATTCTGTATTCCCATCTGGTGATGACACCCCTGTTTTATCTGTTTTCTGATTTTCATACGGTAAAAGTACTTTCCATTTTTATCTTTCTGGTATTACTGCTCCTGGCATTTCATTTCTTCGCAAGCAAACTGAAAATGTCTCTGTCGGCAAGGCTTCTTGCAATGGCACTTTTACTGGCGCCCTGGTCAAATGAATATCTGGATATGATGTTCCTGGGAAATTTCTATACTTCCCAGACCATCTGCATGTACCTGTATCTGGGTTTTGCCCTGCCCTGCGTAGGATGGTTTACGCTGGGAGGAGAAAAGAAAAAAGAAAAGCAGGGTAAACTGATCCTGCGGTTTGTATTGCTGGCGGCCTTTTCTTTGCTTCTCGGTCTGTCAGGCCTTCGTTACCCGGCCTGTCTGTTTGCGCCCATCGTACTGGCATTGTTTACGGATGTAGTCCGACAGATGATGGGGAAGGGTGCAGATAATCCGGCAGAAAACGGAAAGAGAGAAGAAGAGCCGGAGAAAGTCAAAGCGGGTGATTCTGGAAAGGACAGGTCAGATATAAAAGGATCAGCGGTTAGCAGATTGAAGAAGATCAATCTATACCCGCTTTTGGAACAGATCTTCCTGACAGTCTTTGCTTTTGTCGGGTTTCTGATCAATAAGTTTTATCTCAGTACCCATTACAGTTTTGATAACACATCAGCGGTTCATTTCGTGCCACTGACGGATGTATCCGGGCGTTTTCTGAAAGCCTTCAAACTCATGGCGCAGCTTTTCGGCTATCGGGATGACCTTCCGGTTATGAGCCGCCTGTGGCTGGCAGGGATTTTTAAGGTAGCCTTTTTGATCGTACTGGTAATGATGACCATCTATCTGCTGGCAAGGCGCAATACACTGTTAAAGCCGGTGGAACGGTTGCTGGGATATTACTTCATTTTTCATTTTCTGATCAACTTTTTCATGCTGGTATTTACGGATGTGCTGCAGCAGTATCGCTACTGGATTCCGGTGTACATTATCGGCGTATTCTTTGCAGGGATCTTTATGGAC
>JAFZNL010000092.1 GCA_017550925.1 Lachnospiraceae bacterium
GGCAACTGGACCTGGGTAGATTCTTCGACAAGCGTAGGTAATGTAGGGCAGCAGTTTTTCAAGGCAAACTTCACACCCGAAGATACAACAAACTACAAATCTGTAAATAATGTCAATGTGAAGGTGATTGTCGGTAAGGGGAATAACCCCACGACTGTTGAGAATTCAGCAGTTGTAAAGATAGGGGGAAGCACCATTGATCTGGCGAATAACGTGAGATTATATGATGCTGCAGGCGCTGTCAGTTATCAGATCAGTGGAGAAACCTGCGGATGTACTTTGGCAGGCAGTGTTTTGACCACAGGAGACGTAACAGGAAGTGTGACTGTGAAAGTCACTGTTGCAGAAGATGAGCATTATATAGCTCTTAATGAAGCATTTATTTCTGTATCGGTCACAGAAAAACTGATACAGACGATCAGTGCATCAGATGTTACGGCTACCTATGGTGATACGGACAAAAGTATTCATGCCACAGTCAGCGGAAACGGAGCGCTTAGCTATGCCGTAAAAGACGGAAGCGAGGATTTGATCGGTGTAGACGCATCCAGCGGAGCATTGACTACCAAAAAGGTCGGCACGGCAACCGTTTTGGTAATGGCAGAAGAAACCGAAGATTATGCACTTGCGGTCAAAGAGGTGAGCGTGACGATCCTTCCTGCAGACAGTGTAGTAACAAAAGCGCCGACAGCCAACAGTCTTATATACACAGGTATAGCGCAGCAGCTTGTGACGGAGGGAGAAGCTACAGGCGGGAGCATGCAGTATGCCCTTGGTACAAGGACCGAAGTGACGGGCATATTTAGTGATACTCCTCCCAGTGTTACCGAAGTCGGAACCTTCTATGTGTGGTACAGGGTCAATGGTGATGTAAACCATAATGACACGGATATTAATGAAGCGGTAATGGTGAATATAAGTCGAAAAACTGTCACTGTTACCGGGATCACAGCCGAAAATAAGGTCTATGATGGAAATAATGCTGCGACATTGGTAACTACAACAGCCAGCTTCGATGGAATGGTAGAAGGCGACGACCTGACTGTTACTGCTACAGGCACATTTGATACTGCAGATGCAGGTGAGAACAAAACTGTTACAATCAGCAATCTCGCCCTTGGCGGTACCAGCGTGAACAACTATACTATCGCACAAGGCAATGATCCGATTACCGTGAACGCAGCTATCATAGCAAAAGAGGTTGGTTTGACATGGACCAATACTGATCTGACATATACCGGCTCAGCGCAAAAGCCTGTGGCAACGGCTACCGGATTGGTGGGTGAAGATACCTGCACGGTGACCGTTACCGGCGAGCAAACCAATGCAGGTAACTATACCGCAACAGCAAGTTCTCTGAGTAACGGTAATTACAGCCTGCCTATTGATGCCACTATTTCCTTTGGCATTGGCAAAGCAGATTCTTCGGTAGAGACAGATCCTACAGCAAAGAGCCTGAAATATAATGGACAGGCACAGGCACTTGTGACAGGAGGGACTGCGACTGGCGGTACAATGATTTATGCGGTAACCACCGAAAACACAGTTCCGACAAGTGAAAGTTTTAATGACGGATCCATCCCTACCGCAATGAATGCCGGAACCTATTATGTCTGGTACAAAGTCGTTGGCGATGAGAATCATAATGGTATTTCCCCGACATTTGTAAAGGTAGAGGTTGCAAAGGCAAGCGGAACTGCAACTGTCGGGAAAACGGCAACAGCTTACATAAACGGGAAGCCCCTGGATCTTTCCGTTTATGTAAAGGATGCCGTGGGCGAAGTAACCTATGTGATCAAAGAGGCCCTTGATGGCTGCAGCGTGGATGCAAATACTGGTATGTTTACCCAGGGCATCAGCCAGGGAAAATGCGTAGTGGAAGTATCCATAGCAGAAAGCAATAATTATACGGCGCAGACAGAAGAGATTGAGGTATCCGTGGTGAGCAAGAGCCAGGATATGCTTGAGGTGATCCTGGAAGACATCGAGTATGGCGCAGTGCTCTCACAGCCTGTATATTATATCGCCGGGACAGAAGAAACGCCGACAGGAGGGACGGAACAGATCACATACTCCGGTAAGCTGAAGAAAGATGAAAGCGACTATTCTTCGGAAACGGCTCCGACAGAAGCCGGGGATTATGATGTGCAGGTTTTGTATGAAACCGATACAACGTTATATGTGGGTGATGCGCATTTTCAGATTAAACCATTTGATATCCAGGATGCAGAGGTTACACTTTCAGCCTCGGAACTTACTTATACAGGCAGTGAGCAGACAGTCAGTGTAACCCAAGTTACCTTGGGAGGGCAGATACTTTCCTCTGCGGAATATTCGGTTTTCGGAAATCAGGCTACAGATGCAGATGATTATACCCTGACGGTGTCGGCCATTGATGCGGGAAATTATACAGGAAGTATTACAAAAGCCTTTGTGATCAAAAAAGCGACGCCTTACGTGAAAACAAATCCTACGGCTGAGTCCATTATCTATGGTCAGTGTCTTGCGGATTCCGCATTAAGCAACGGAGAGGCGCAGATCAGCGAATCGATAGAGACGCTTGTTCCCGGCAGTTTTGCATGGGAGGATATGCAGGAGAAGCCGCCGATCACAGACGGCAATATGAGCAAATATGCTGTGATTTTCACGCCGGAGGATACAAAGAACCTTGAGCCTGTAACGGTTTACGTTTCTCTGGAGGTTGCCAAAATCAAATGTGCGCCAAACTGTCCCGAATCTACCATGGAAGTGGGTTATGGCGTAAAGAAAGCAAACGAGATTGTGCTTCCTGAAGGCTGGGTTATCAGTGATGCTGATCAGGAAACGGAGCTTGTAGCCGGTAAAGCCGTTACAGTTACAGCTGTATATGATAAGGTCGATAAGGAGAACTACGAAACGAACAGTATCAAGATTTCTGTCACAAGAAAAGGATTTAGTTATGCTGATCTGATTCCGACTGGAGGTGACGGAGATCAGGAGGCAGTAAATGATAAGATGGTGACCTTCAATGGGATGCAATGGTATATCATAGAAGACAATTCTACATCCACAAATTCCGGAACTGTAACGTTGTTGGCAAAGGATCATGTTGGAACCTCTGTGTTCGGGGAAACGGCTGAGTATTCAGGTTCTACCATACAAAGTTTTTTGGCGGATTACTATAGAGATCACTTTTCGGGGATGGATGATGCAGTTGTAGATGAAGGGCTTGGAAGGCTTTATCTTTTAAGCGTCGAGGAAGCAAAAGCTATAACAAACACCCTTGTTCGAAAATGCGCTGATTATGATGGATCTGATTCGGAGTTGGAGTTTTGGTGGCTTCGTTCGAAGTCGAATGTATCAGACGAAAGGGCGGCAATTGTATATAATAGAGATGACAATAGATATAGAATTGATGAGAGCGGTAATTGGATTGGGTTTGCATATTGCGTCCGTCCTGCTCTGAAACTGGATCTGGCGGCGGTAACTATCTCGCCCGAGACGAAGACATTTACATTAAAGAACCAAGATACTCAAAACAATACCAATACCAATACCGTAAGTGGTAATACCAGCCAAAAAGAGGACGAGCAGGAGGTTCCGGGCAATAAGGATTCGACAGTTACGCCGGATATTTCGGATAAGCCGGATGCAACGAAGGAGAAAAAGCCGGATACCACGCAAAAACAGGATGTAACGGAGCGGCAGGATCCGAACACCTCGGAAAAACAGGATACAACAAAGGAGCAGAATACAACCGGGAAGGCTCGGGCAAAGGGGACAAAGCTTTCCGCCTCGGATTCTAAGGCGGTATATGTTGTAACCTCCCGGGAAGGGCAGGAGCCAGCGGTAGAGTATCGGCCGGCAACAGGTTTCAAGGATAAGACGATCAAGATACCGGAATCCGTAACAGAGGACGGAGTGACCTACAAGGTTACCGCGATCGCGAAAAAAGCATTCAAGGGAAATAAGAAGATACAGTCAGTTGTGATCCCTGCAAGTGTTACGCAGGTCGGAAACAATGCTTTTGAAGGATGCAAGAACTTAAAAACAGTCGTCATAGGAAAGAGGATCAAAAAACTGGGGGCTAACTTGTTTAAGGGATGCGGAAAACTGAAGACCGTCACCATTAAGTCCACCGGCCTTTCCGCAGATAATGTGAATAAAAAGGCATTCACGGGAGTTGGGAATGAAGTGATATTCAAGGTGCCCAAGAAGCAGAAAAAGGTTTATACCGCTATGTTCAGAAAGAAAGGGTTGCCTAAGAAGGTTAAGATCAAATAAGGGCAGAACCTGAAATTCTTCTTAGACGGAGCTTTTTCTTAAAAAACTCTTGCCAAGCAGAGTGCGCCGTGTTAAAATGATTAAGCTGTTTCTCAGAGAGTATCCGCAAAAGGTATGAAAAAACTGCAGGAAAATGCAGGGAGCAAAAGCCTTCGCGGGAGAGAAAATATAGAAATAAAGGGGTGAAAATCATGAAGCAAGGAATCCATCCTGAGTATTATCAGGCAACGGTGACCTGTAACTGCGGAAATACATTCGTAACAGGTTCCACAAAGAAAGAGATTCACGTGGAAATCTGCTCTAAATGTCATCCGTTCTACACAGGTCAGCAGAAGACAGCCAGAGCCGACGGACGTATTGATAAGTTCAATAAGAAATACGGTGTTGTTAGTAAATAGGTTTGTCATGCAAAGGGCTGAGATGTTTGTCTCAGCCCTTTTTCTTAATGCAAAGAGTTTGTATTTATAGTCATATTTAGGATAAAAACATGGGAAGAAGACGTAAAATCTGTTTCAGCGGCATCGGCGGCCAGGCGGTTCTCGAAGGCATTATGATGAAGAACCAGGATGCCTGGGCAGTAGCGGTGCGGAAAAATGACGGCAAGATCGCCGTGACAAAGCAGGAGGACAATTCCAATAAGAACTCCGTATGGAAAAAAATCCCCTTTGTTAGGGGCGTTTTTCAGTTTGTGGACTCTCTTCGGCTTGGTATGAAGAGCCTGAATCTGTCGGCAGAGTATTTTGCTGAAGAAGAGGACGAGCCGACGGCAGCGGATAAGATCGGAGAAAAACTCTTCGGTGACGGCGCGGAAAATGTCCTTTCCTTTGTGACAGTTGGTTTTTCGCTGGTATTTGCCATTGCCCTGTTTATGGTGCTTCCCTATTTCTTGGCATCACTCCTTGCAAAAGTCATCGCAGATGACTCCCTGCTTGCGTTATTTGAAGGACTGATCCGTCTGGCAATCTTTCTGATCTATATCGTTGCCATCACAGCGGTAAAGGATATTCGGCGCGTTTATCAGTATCACGGCGCGGAGCATAAATGCATCAACTGTATTGAGCATGGCCGAATCCTGGATGTATCAAACGTGAGAAAGAGCAGCAGATTCCATAAACGATGCGGAACCAGCTTTTTGCTCTTTGTCATGATCATCAGTATCATCCTGTTTTTCTTTATTAAAGTAGACCAGGTATGGCTGAGGCTTTTGTTACGCCTGTTATTAATTCCTGTGATCGCCGGGATCTCCTATGAATTCA
>JAFZNL010000093.1 GCA_017550925.1 Lachnospiraceae bacterium
CGACATCAGCCGGATCAACAGCCTGCGGGATGAGGAAGTGGAGGTGCTGAAAAAAGATGTGGAAGCCAGCTTTGCCTCCTCCAGGAAGCTGTTTGAGAATGAGGCGGAGGAGGATAAGGAGTTTCTTCAGCATTTTGCCTTTATCTGCATGCTTTGCGTGGATGTTTACACCAAAAAGCTGCTGATCGAAAAGCTGGTAGATCAGATGCGGGAAGATGCGGCAGTCAAATCGAAAGACAGCGCTGCAAATCAGGCAAAAGAGCATAAATAGGAACAAATAGTCTACGTAAGAAAGGATATACATGGCAATTACAATTGCGATCGATCCGGGACACGGCGGCGGTAACTCGGGTCTTACGCACAACGGACTTGTAGAAAAACATATCACCCGCATTACGGCGCAGGCGATGAAAGAAGAACTGGAAACCTATGAAGGGGTAACCGCCATCATCACTGATCCGGATGAAGAAGTGGATATGTCTTTGAAAGAAAGAGCACAGACCGCAAAAGACGCGGGGGCTGATATTCTGGTCAGCCTCCACTTTAATATGTCTGAACAGCATACCATGTTCGGCTCGGAGGTATGGATCCCCTCCAAAGGACTGAAACATGCGGATATGCGTTCTCTCGGTGATATTTTCTTAGAGCAATTTTCCGATATCGGACTGACAATCCGCGGCACGAAGGTAAGACTGAATGACCGGGGGACGGATTATTATGGTATTTTACGCGAATCTGTAGCGCAGGATATGCCTGCCATTTTGGTGGAGCATTGCTACGCTGACCATGCTCAGGATGAAGCCTATATGCAGAATGATGATAATTTCAGGGCTTTCGGAAAAATGGACGCCGAAGCTGTGGCAAAATATTATCATCTGAAAAGCAGTGACGGCACAAAGGATTTTACACAGTACGTCAAGAACGGCTATTTTGCGCCGGAAGAGACCGCAAAGCCGGATAAGACCGGACCGGAGGCTGTTTCCATTTCCTGGCTGCAGGATCAGGCGCATCCCGGAGAAGATGCTGCGCAAGGAACAGAAAGCGGTGTTGCGGGTTCTGCTGAGTCGGAGGCACAGGAGCAGGAGCTTCCCACCACCCCTGATGGCAGAGTCAGGACCACGGATGTGCAGCGTTACCATATCCAGGGAAATGAGCCTGAAACCGCCATTGTTTATTATGAATATAGCTTAGACGGTGGAGAAAGCTGGTCAGGACTAATGCCCTTTGCCAAAGGCGAGACACAGATGGATATTGATATCCCCGGTGTCATGCCCGGTGATAAAGTTGTTGCAAGGCTTTATAACGGCTATACGGTCAGCGGCACAAGCAATACCATCACCTATAAGGATCCGCCACCCATGGATCCCATAGAGGCTGACAGGGATATTGCATCTTTGACGGCCGCCTATGAAAGCAGTCAGAAAAATTATGAACTGATGAACAAGTATTACAAGTATAGCCTGAAATGGAGCAATATCGGGCTGGTATTGACGGCGCTTTGCGTTGTTGGTTTTGTGGCAACGGTTTTTGAGGGTGCAAGGTTCGCAAAGGCTGATAAGCAGGATATGCTGAAAGAACGTCAGAAAAAGGCACAGGATGCGTTATCGGCGAGCCTGCCGGAGGCAGCGACCGGAAGTATCAAAGATGTGCTGGTAAAAGATCTTTCTGACCTTGATGAAAAACGTGCCCGCAGGGAAAGGCGCAGGAAAAAAGCCAGGTTTGCAAGACTTTCCATCCTTTGGCTCGGCGCAGCGATCTTTCTGTTCTTAGGCGCACTAGCACCGAAGGCACTTTTGGAAAATGCGGCAATCGAAGCAAATGCGGCTATGGATGCTGCGCTGACCAGCCGGAAAAATGCGGAAGAGATCAATAAAAAGCATGATGAGATCCGTATTCAGCAGGAAAAGGAGGCAAAAGAGCTGATCATGACCGACGCCGGCGTCGTGGAAG
>JAFZNL010000094.1 GCA_017550925.1 Lachnospiraceae bacterium
ACCCTGGCTTTTGATGAAAGAGGCCATGTGCCCGGGGATACCACCTACTTTGTTTATGGCGCAGATGAGGCGGGTTCGACTCCCGTATCCTTCCTGGGTGATACGGATCAGTATATCGGCGAAGGCGGAAATTTCCTGCGTCCGAAGTCATTGCTGATGCCGGAAGATACCAGGTGGCTCAGCCCCGGTGACAAGATCGACGGCCGTGAGATCACCGCTGTTTTAAAATTCGCGGACTGCACCCTTGCAGCCGGTGAAAGCCGCAGCTACCAGATCGTTATGGGTCTGACCCCTGCCGGCGGAGATCCCCAGGAAATCTTTGATACCTGCAAAACTGCGGATCTGGCAGAAAAAGCCATTGCCGCATCCGATGCTTATTGGAAGGATCTGATCCCTCTTCATGTTCATACCGGGGACAAGGACTTTGACCGGTTTATGGAATGGGTTGCTTTCCAGCCCCAGTTGCGACGGATCTTCGGCTGTTCCTTCCTGCCCCATCATGATTACGGCAAGGGTGGCAGAGGATGGAGAGATCTTTGGCAGGATTGCCTGGCCCTGCTTTTGACAGAGCCGGAAGGCGTGGGCGAACTGCTGCTTAACAACTTCTCCGGTATCCGTCTCGACGGCAGCAACGCCACCATCATCGGCGATGCTCCCGGCGAATTCAAGGCAGACCGCAACGGCATTCCGAGAGTCTGGATGGACCACGGCTTCTGGCCTTTCTTAACATTGAAGTTATACATGGACCGCACAGGTGATTTAAATATTCTGGAAAAGGAAGTGGGCTATTTCAAAGACGCCCTTGTCTGCCGGACCGAGGATCGGGATGAGACCTATGACAGCGATCAGGGAGTCTGGCAGCTGACGAAAAACGGGCAGGCCTATACCGGCTCTGTCATCGAGCATCTTTTAATGGAAAATGTCACCGCCTTCTATGATGTGGGAGAGCATGGACATATCCGCCTTCGTGGTGCGGACTGGAACGATGCCATCGATATGGCAAGAGAACGGGGAGAGAGCGTGGCCTTCACCTGTGCTTATGCAGGAAACCTGCGGGACATCGCTGATACTCTGGAAGTCTATAAAGAGCGAAGCAAAAATGATCAGATTTCCCTGCTCTCAGAATTTGGCATGCTGATCAACAAACGAAGCGAAGAGACCTACGATGATATCGACTCCCGCCGCGACCTGCTCTATCAATACATGAGAAGCGTATCTTCTTCCATCGACGGGACAAAAGAGTCCTGGTCCATCGATGAGATCTGCAGGCGGCTCCGGGCCATGAGCGATGCGCTGATGAAACGGATTCGGGAAAAGGAATGGATCACCGACGATCAGACGAACGCCGGCTGGTTTAACAGTTATTATGATAACAGCGGCCGAAAAGTGGAAGGAATCAGGGAAGAAGATGGTGGCAGGAAAGTACGGATGATGCTGACAGGCCAGGTCTTCTCCGTTATGTCCGGAACGGCAACCAACGAAAACATTTCCGACATCGTAACCTCAGCTGATAAATATCTGTATGACGAACAGATCGGCGGCTACCGGCTGAACACGAACTTTGAAGAACTCAAGACCGACCTTGGCAGAATGTTTGGTTTTGCTTACGGCGAAAAAGAAAACGGGGCAGTTTTCTCCCATATGGCAGTGATGTATGCCAATGCCCTGTATCAGAAGGGCTTTGCGCAGGCAGGTTTTAAATCCTTAGATACCCTGTACCGCACATCGGCTAACTATAAGCAGAGCAAGATCTTCCCCGGCATTCCGGAATACTTCAATAATGAAGGCAGGGGCCTGTACCATTACCTGACCGGTGCCGGCAGCTGGTACCTTCTCACCGTGATCACCGAGATGTTCGGCATCAAGGGAGATGCAGGAGACCTTAGGATCGAGCCGAAACTGATGGCATCCCAGTTTGATGCAGACGGAAAAGCCTCAGTGGAATTCCCCTTTGCAGGCTGTGATTTTACGGCGCACTTTACCAACAGCACAGGCAAGGAATTTGGTGAGTACGCCATCGGTAAGGTGATGATTGATGGCAGTAAGGAAATAGCGGCAGAAGGAAGTTTCGCACAGATAAAGGCCGAAGCGCTCAAAGAACTTGGGGGCGGAGCCCATGTCATCGAAGTGGAACTTGTGTAAAACCAAAAACGGTCCCGGAGAAATCTCCGGGACCGCACTTTTTACATCTTATAATAAGTTCCAAACAGATTCATTGATTTTACAAAACAATTTGCAATACAATGTCGATAGATCTGTCTCTTACTTCAAACTAACCATCCTACAACTTGAAATGATTCACCTCTCCGAACAGCTCATCCGTCATGCTGCGGGACGCTTCTGTCTGCTGTCCGATACTGGAAAGATGGAGCGCCAGATCCTGGGTCTTTTCATTGGCCTGTTCCACGCCGGATGCAGACTCGGTAACGGCCTGATTCACGGTATTGGTCACATCGCCGATCTTGGCGATATCGCCGGAGAGTTTCTTGCTGATCTGTGCCATTTCCTGCATGATCGCATCGATCTGTTCAGCGCTGCTGCGGTATTCACCGCTGGTCTCCACCAGATCGCCATAACCCTTCATGGCAGTTTCTTCGATAAAGTTGATCATGTTTTCAGCTGCTTTGGCAAGTCCGTTGACATCTGCGATCAGGTCTGATGCCAGATTCTGGATCTGCTCTGCCGCCCTGGCAGAATCCTGTGCCAGGTTACCGATCTCGGAAGCAACCACTGCGAATCCACGGCCTGCTTCTCCGGCTCTTGCTGCCTCAATGCTGGCGTTGAGGGACAACAGATTTGTCTGCTCGGAAATATTCAAAATGTCA
>JAFZNL010000095.1 GCA_017550925.1 Lachnospiraceae bacterium
CGTTGAAGAAGAAACCAGCGTTGTTGTCGCCCGGGTCACCAGCGGTGAACTCGAGATTGAAGGGGCCTTCTGCGTTGTCAAGATCAAGAGTATCTTTTACGTATGTACCCTGAACTGTACCAACTTTGTAGTTATCAAATGTTGCATAGTAGGAAACTGCGTCGGAGTCCATCAGCAGACGGTCATAAGCGATAACCGGGATGCCTGCTTCCTTAGCCTGGCCAAGAGCCTCACCAAGTGAAGAACCTTCGATAGCTGCGATAACCAGTACGTTGCATCCGCTGGAGATCATGTTCTCAACCTGACCGAGCTGAGTCTGAACGTCGTTGGAAGCGAACTGAAGGTCAACTTCGTATCCAGCTTCTTTCAACTTAGCTTCCATGTTGGAACCATCCTGATTCCATCTCTGCAGATCCTTGGTCGGCATGGAAACGCCTACCTTCTTGCCGCCGCCTGCTGCTGTGTCAGCTGCAGGTGCTGCTGCGTCATCTGTTGTAGCTGCAGGTGCTGCTGCATCATCAGATCCGCCTGCTGCAGGTGCTGCGCCGCCGCCGCAACCTACGAGGAGAGATGCTACCATCGTAGCACTCAAGAGTACACTGAGTAATTTCTTTTTCATTTTATTTCCTCCCTTGTGTTGTTTACATGAGCATTTCTGTTCATGAACCTCTTAGAAACTTACTACATTGCTACTGTATCATGAAAAATTGTATATGCAAATAGGAGATATTTAGGAATAAAAAGCACATTTACAAAAATCAAAAAGGATTTTTATAGCAAAATAGCACAATTTTGAACGCATCAGTAGTACGAAACAAAATTGTGCTATAAAAGGTGTTATTTAATCGTTTTCGTTAATCCATTGCCTTCCGGCATTTCTTAATCCGCATATAAATATACGTCTTCTTTTAAATGAAAACCTGCATCAATAACGGTTTCATCAATGTTATTCTTGTCCACGGCGATGGGATCCAGCAGCACATAGGGTACCAGATAGGTCCCGTCCAGCTTGGTATCCAGGTTCGGAAGGCTCTCTCCGGCTGCCAGTTTGCATGCATACTCTGCAGCTGCCTTTGCCTCTTTTTCCACCGGCTTATAAACAGTCATGACCTGGGTTCCCTGCACGATCCGCTGGCAGGCTTCCAGATCCGCATCCTGTCCCACCAGTTTGATCCTGCCTGCGCGCCGGCGCTCTGCCAGTACGCGGTATACCGCCGTT
Source organism: Lachnospiraceae bacterium (assembly GCA_017550925.1). Taxonomy (GTDB): domain Bacteria; phylum Bacillota; class Clostridia; order Lachnospirales; family Lachnospiraceae; genus RGIG7926. The sequence continues at coordinate 1,220 of JAFZNL010000095.1, forward strand.
GCGATATTGTCATTGCCACACATGATCCCATCTACTTCGTCCAATAGATCGATGTTTTCATTAATGTATTCCGCCGCCAGCTCCGGTTTCCAGCCGTCGCAATGCATTTCATCCACGATCTCAATGCCTTTTTCCTTCATTATGCTCTTAAATCCGCCGCCCAGTTCCCCAACATTCGGATCCTCGGTGGGTCCTGCCAGCATCAGCACCTTCTTGGAATCTGTCAGCGCATCCGCAAGGCCTTCGCCCATGAGCTGTCCTACCTGCTTGTTATCAAAAGAGATGTAAAGGGAAGCGCCGCCATTATGGATCATTCGGTCATAGGCGATAATGGGGATCCCCGCATCCTTTGCCTCGCTGCAGACTTCCGACAGGGAATCCGCATCGATGCCCACGATAACGATGGCGTTTACTTTTTTGGAGATCAGGTACCGGATCTGGGAGATCTGCGTTTCCACATCGCCGTTGGCATTTTGCACATTCACTTTGGCGCCCAGTTCCTTGCAGGTATCCACAAACACATCCCGGTCTCTCTGCCAGCGTTCTATTAAGAAGGAATCAAAACTCATGCCGATGACCATCTCGTCCGGATCTTCCTGCTTTCTGGTCTCTGTGGTTGCAGTATCCTTGCTGCCGCAGCCGGTCAGCATACATAACAGAAAAAGCGCACATAACAAACGAAGAACGCCGCATTTACTTTTATTATAGAAACAACACATCATCTCTTATCCGGCTCCTTTCACCGGTCTCTTTCAATCAATCCGTCTTTTCTACCAATATATCTATATCCGTACTTACTCTATAAATGCTTATCCCACCTGGCCCTTATAATCTGTGGGCGTCACGCCCACATTTTTCTTAAAGATCCTGGAAAAATAGTTTGGATCCACATATCCCACGCTTTGTCCGATCTCCTTCATGGACAGATCTGAATGCTCAATCAGATCCCGGGCTTTGCTGATACGCAAGTTTGTCAGATATTCGATAAATGTGCAGCCTGTTCCCTCTTTAAACAGTTTACTGAAATAGAAGGGGCTGATGTCGACGCTTCTGGATACCTCATCCAAAGAGATGTCCTGGCCGAAGTGTTCTTCAATATAAACCTTTGCGCGGTCTACCACGGAATCTGCCTGGCGCTGGGACCGGCTGGCCACCCATTCACAGGCACCGGTGATCTTGGCAAAAAACCACTGCCGGATATTTCCGATACCTTCCAATTCCAAAAGAGAAGGCAGGTAGTTTTCGCGGGAACGGAATTCATAAACGCTGCCGCTTCGGTAATATGCCAGATGTTCCGACCAGAGCACAAATTCCAACACCTTCAGTTTGATATCCATCAGATAATCGCCGTAGCTGTCGGTCATCCAGTCAAAATACTGTCCTGCGCAGTGCAGCGCGCCGGTGGCATCTCCTTTTTCCACGCAGTCAAAGAGTTTATGCTCTGTTTCCACGGGATAATTTTCCTCATAATCCACGCCGACGGGGAGGTCGGCCGTCATAACAACGGAATCGGAAACCAGGGTCAGGGAGTCCAATGCTTCATTATAGGAAAGTACTGCTTCCTTCAGGCTGTGCACACCGCCAAGGCCTACCCGGACACGGACACCGGTGCCGGTTCCCAGCTTCTCCACCAGGCGCTGGGCTTTTTCCTGCATGGCAAGTCTGGCGTTATAATCCGGCTCCTCTTCCTCGCAGGGTACTAAAACGGGCACTTTGTTTGCCATAACGGAACCTACAATGCCGGGGAAAAATTCCCGAACGGTTTCCCGGATCAGCGTGGTCTGCTCTTGCAGGCGCACCGAGATCCCGGCTGCATTGGTCATATGGCTGCCTTCCTGCTCCTGGCCGAATACCAGCACCAGCATATAGGCGCCGGTGGCTTCGATACCCAGCAGGTTTCTGTAATTATCGATATCTTCCTGATAGCATTCCCTCAGCAACAGGTTGTAGATCAGACCGCTTTCCAGCACCGGTACCACAGTTTCCAGCTTTTCCCGTACCAGAAGATCCTGGGAGCGTTTTTCCCGTTCATGGTCGATCTGCCGCATGGCTTTTTTCACCACGGATAGCAGTTCATCCCTTGCCACAGGCTTGTTCAGATATTCCAAAACGCCAAGGCCGATGGCTTCCTTTGCATAATCGAAAGTATCATATGCAGAGACCACGATGAAAACGATCCTGTCATTGGACCTGCGGATCTCCCGCATGGCTTCGATACCGTTGATCCCCGGCATATGGATATCCATGATGGCAATATCCGGCCGGAAAGTTTCCGCCAGTTCGATCACATGCCGGCCGCTCCTGGCCGACTCTAACATGATCTCTTCTCCGAATTCTTTTTTTAATAGAAGCGTCAGGGAGTCAATGGCGATCCCCTCGTCATCCGCTATCATGATCCTGTACATCTGTTTTCTCCTAATTTATCATATATATTTCGCTTCGTATTTTCACACCGTGCTTTTCACTATCAAATTTTATCACTAATATAACGCTTCGTATTTTCACACTGTGCTTTCTGCTACTGAAATTAAATTAAACTCATTTCAAAACTGCGGTCCGTTTCTCTTTCCAAGGGATGGTGATCACGACCTCTGTACCCTGATCCGGTCCCATGCTGATGATCTCAAACCGGTTCTTTCCTTTAAAGTAAAGACTGAGCCTCTGCATAACGTTATAAAGACCGACGCCGTTTCCGCTGTTATCTCCTCCGCTGCGCCTTTTTTCCTCCGCTTTGCCTGCGGCCTCATCCGCGAGAACGCTGCCCTCCTCACCTTTATTACCCGACTCCTGCTGCATTTTCGCATCATCCATGTTTTTCCTACCACTCAGGACACATTCAATCTGCTCCTGGGTCATACCGATGCCGTTATCTGCGATACTGATGCATACCGTATCGTCAACGGAGAAAACGGACAGATCGATCTTACCCTCGCCCGCCAGTTCGCGCACGCCGTACTTGACACTGTTTTCCACGATGGGCTGCAGGATCATACTGGGTACGTAAAGCGAAAGCAGCGATTCGTCCTCGATCTGTTTTTCAAAATGAATATCCCCAGAAAACCGCACATTGATGATATACATATAAGTATCCACCATGGCGATCTCATCGGCTAAGGTCACATCCTCGTTTTCCTTGCTGATATTGTAGCGGAAAAAGTCCGCCACTTTCTGTACATAGGTCTGGGTCTTGTCTGCGCCTTCCAAAAAGGCCAGCTGCGCACCGGCGTTTAAGGTATTGAACAAAAAGTGCGGGTTGATCTGCGCCTGCAGATATTTCAACCGCGCGTCTTTCAGATGGGCTTCCATCAAAAGTTCTCGCTCTTTATGCCGCCGTTCACTTTCCATACTCTTGCGGAGACGCTCTAAGTATCCCGGGATAGAAGATACCATCTGGTTAAAGGCCACCGTCACGATACCCACCTCATCCATGGAACGTACGGGTAAGGTACCCACTTCGTCCAACTTTCCGTCTGCCACCCTGTCCGCCGCTGCCGACAGCGCCAGCAAAGGATCTGTCACCGATCTGGTCATCATCAGGACAAAGAGAATATCAAAGACAGCGATCAGCACAAAGATCAGAGCACTGCTCTTTTCCAGATAAGACAGGGACATGGAAAAGGATTTGTAACTCTCTGTATTGATGGCAAAACGCCGGTTATTCAGCGCCGTAATATAATCTGCAAGATATCCGCCAACGCGAAGGCATTCTTCGTAGTAGCCCCTGTATTTTTCCACGTTCCTTCCGCGCCTGGCTTCAATGGTTCGGGAAGTCAGCTGTAGGTAACTTTCCGACAGATTCCGGATGTTACACTCCATGACAGAGAGTTCGTTATCCGTGATCTTTCCGGACAACTCGTCCACCAGATCGGAAAATACCTGTTCTTTTTCATAGTAATCCTGCAGCGTATCGGTGGTTCTGGTGTTCATGTACACTGTGACCGCGCTCTGCAGATCTTTATGGGCACTTTCCAGCTCCGACAGCTGTACGTTACCGGAGTAGATCTCGTCTAAATGCCTTGAAAACTGATTGATATTGATATACATGATCAGATTCGCGATCATGATCAGAGCCACGGAAACCAGCATGACCAAAAGAAGTTTGATACGGATTGGCAGGGAGGCCAGCTCGCGGCGTTTCATACTTTTCATCGCTGCTCCTCCTCTTGCCCTGAAAGAACATCTGCTTCTGTCCGGTCACCCTGGTCTGCTTCGACCCCGGTATCCTCTGCATTCGCGCCTTCCGTATTTTCTTCCACGCTTTCTCCCGCCTGTGATCCATGCAACAAAGAAATCTCGGTAGCATAATAATCACTTACATAGCCGCTTTCCCGAAACTCGGAAAGGGCTTCCACGCTGTCCCGTCCCATCTGCAGCGTATCTGCCGTGACTGTCGCATGGATGATATTTTTTTCCAGGGCATTGCGAATGGGTTCGGATTCATAAAAACCGAGGATTTCAACACTTCCCACCCTGTTATAATCCACCACGGTCTGGGCTACACATTCCGTATTGTGCTCACTCAGCGCCACGATGATATCCGCCGGGATCCCACCCTCGGCAAATAATTCCCGAATCTCTTCTTCCGCAGAAAAGAAAGAGGAATTCCGGATCTGCCTGGTCTCAATCTGTACCTTGCCGCTCATCCCCTGGGAATGAATATAATCCCGGATGGCAGTCAGCAAAATCGTTTGGCTGTTACCCGGATCCTCCGCATCCAGCAGGACCAGGACCTTCATACTGTCCTGCTCTTCATTTTCTATCTTTTTCTGGGTCAGATCACAGATCTCCTGTCCATAATCCCTACCCAGATTTGCATTGGAAATGCCGATATAACTGATCCTTTCAGAGGAAGGACTGTCACGATATACCGTCACCACGGGAATGCCGGCCGCGGCTGCCTGGTTGATCAGACTCTCTGTCTGGGATTCCTGTCCGCCGTCAAGGATGATCCCATCCACGCCGGAATGGATCGCCAGTTCCAGCTGCTGAGATTTGGTCAGATCTGCATCGATGGCCTGGGTCTGCTGCTGCACATAGATATTCTCAGCCTCAGCTTTTTCCCTTGCTCCCGCCAGCACATTTTCCCAAAAATCACTGTCACCGTCTTCTGTCACAAGCACATAGTAACCGTCATAGGGAGTTTGCCCTTCAGACGACAAAAGGCTGTCACGCTCTTTGATCATTCCGGCATACAAATAAATGCTGACCACCAGAATGATAAGCGTAACAGCTCCTATGATAAGTGCCGAGAGCAGGAGAGCCTTCATGCGCCGCTCTCCCTGCTTTCTGCTGGAGTATTTTTTCTTAGCGGCTTTCGGCTCTGTTCCTCCCTGCTGACCCGGTTTTTCTTTTATTTCTTCTCCAGATGTATTTTGACCTGATGGTCCTACCTGATTTCTCATCACTTCTCGTAATTCATTCTCCAACGGATGCAACGGGATAAGTACTCCTCATACGCCGGATTCTTGCACATGCCTTTCCCCTGGATATCAGAGATCTTGGCTACATCCATACCATTGCAGGCTGTTGTTTTCATAACGATATTGAGAGGCTCCACGTCCGTATCATTTGCGATATAAGTACCGATACCGAAAGCAACCTTTGCTCTGCCGTTGAAATGCTCAAAGATTTCCGCTGCCTTTTCAAAATTCAGGCTGTCAGAAAACAGCAGCGTCTTGGTTGTGGGATCAAGGCCCAGCTCCAGATAATGATCGATCATCTTTTCGCCCCATGCAATGGGATCACCGGAATCATGACGCACGCCGGAAAACAGAGTGCCATAGGTCAGCTGGAAATCCCGCAGGAAACAGTCTGTGGTAATGGCGTCCGTC
>JAFZNL010000096.1 GCA_017550925.1 Lachnospiraceae bacterium
CCGGCATATGGCAGGCCGCGGAAGCATCCAGGATCAGGATGGGCATGCCGTTTTCCACAATATCCATGACTTCCGTCACCAGATAACCTGCATTCAGGGCAATGGCTTCGCCCGGCTCTAAGTAAACCTCGACATTATACTGTTCCTTTACCCCGCGAACTAACCGGATGAGCAGTTCCCTGTCATAATCCTCTCTGGTGATATGATGGCCGCCCCCTAAATTCAGCCATTTGATCTGGGGCAGCTGAAGGATATCATCAAATTTCTCGCAGAAAGCTTTCAGTGTTATTTCAAGGGCATCTGCGTTTTGTTCGCACAGCGTATGAACATGCAGTCCCTCGACGCCGCGCAGGACCTTCTCATATCCCGGCACTCTTCCCGCAGCTTGATCATCCGCTGCAATCGCGGTCTTAGTATCGTCCGTCACATTCCCACCGAATAACGCTTTATCAACCATCGCCCGGGTCACCCCTAACCTGGAAAAAGGCGCGCAGGGGTCATAGATCCCATGCTCCTGGGTGGAACATTCCGGATTGATACGAAGTCCCATGGAAACGCCGGCTTCCATGCAAACCGGTCTGTGTTTTTCTAATTGATGAATGGAATTAAAGCTGATATGATCGCAGATCTTAACAAGCACTGCCATTTCTTCCTCAGAATAAGCAGGGGAAAACACATGGTTTTCCCCTTTCATTTCTTCCCATCCGAGCTTTGCCTCATATAGACCGCTGGCCGTAGCGCCTGCTAAGTACCGTCGGATCAGCGGATAGGTGGCAAAAGCGGAATATGCTTTTTGTGCCAGCAATATCTTGCAGCCGGCTTTCTTTGCGACTTCGCTTAAGATTTTACAGTTGTTTTCCAGTTTTCCCTCATCGATCACATAGGATGGGGTGGGAATTGTCCGAATATCCATCTCTCCCTCTTCTTGTCCGTCGCCGGATCTCCCGGCTCCTGTGATTGATCATCGGCTGCATCAGCCTCTGCTTTCCCGGTCAATACTACAGATCATTCTGTTTTATGACAGCTTTACATACATCAGGGAACCAGCACCGGATTCTCATCCACCTTCCAGGGAAGTCCCCACTTGTTCAGTGCTTCCATATAAGGATCGGGATCGAACTCGTCTGTGGTAAAGACGCCCGGCTTCTTCCACTGCCCGGTCACTACCAGCATGGCACCGATCATGGCAGGCACGCCTGTTGTATAGGAAATTGCCTGACTGCCCACTTCTTTGTAGCACTCCTGATGGTCACAAACATTATAGATGTAGAGGCTCTTTTCTTTTCCATCCTTCACGCCGGTAAAAATACAGCCGATATTCGTTTTTCCGACGGTTCTGGGACCCAGGGAAGCGGGATCCGGAAGAAGCGCTTTCAAAAACTGGATCGGTACGATCTTCTGTCCCTGGAAATCCACCGGTGTGGTGCTGAGCATGCCCACATTTTCCAGGCATGACATATGCGTCAGATAGCTCTGTCCGAAAGTCATGAAGAAACGGATCCGTTTCACTTCCGGCATATTCCTTCCCAGGGCTTCGATCTCTTCATGATGAAGAAGGTACATATCCTTCATGCCCACGCCTTCAAAATCATATTCCCGTTTGATGCTCATGGCAGGGATCTCCACCCACTTGCCGTCTTCCATATAAGAACCGGGAGCGGATACCTCGCGGAGATTGATCTCAGGATTAAAGTTGGTAGCGAAGGGATATCCATGATCGCCGCCGTTGCAGTCTAAAATATCAATAGTATCGATCCTGTCAAAGTAATGCTTCTTCGCATACGCAGCAAATACGCTGGTTACGCCGGGATCAAAGCCGGTACCAAGCAAAGCCGTCAGCCCTGCCTCTTTGAACCTGTCCTGATAATCCCACTGCCAGGAATAATCAAAGTAAGCAGAAAAGCCCAGCTCCTTGCAGCGCGCCTCGTAACGTTTTCTCCAAATCGGATCATCTGTATCTTCCGGCTCAAAATTTGCCGTATCGATATAGTCCACTCCGGCTGCCAGGCAGGCATCCATAATGGAAAGATCCTGATAAGGAAGGGCCAGATTTAAAACCGCATCCGGCTGATATTTTCTGATCAGCGCTTCCACCTGGGCTGCATCATCTGCATCCACGCTCTCGGTCGTGATCTTTGTTTTTGACAGTTTTGTCAGCTTCTCGGCAAGGCTGTCACATTTGCTTTTTGTCCTGCTGGCCAGGATCAGTTCATCAAAAACTTCACTGTTCTGACAACATTTGTGAATTGCCACACTTGCTACGCCGCCGCATCCGATCACCATCAATCTGCTCATGTCAAATCCGCCTCCGTTTCTGCTGTTATTTTACTTGTTTTGCTCCGTTTCAAATAATTAAATTATAATTTGATAATTCTCAAATCAATCGTCCTGCTGCCCTTTCTTCTTCCTCCCCTCTTCCTCTTCCAGAAGGTCTTCCACATACTTCGGAAGCATGAAGGCGCCGTAGTGCAGGTTCGTTGTATAATACCAGGTTTTTAATCCCCTCTTCTTCCAGCGCTCCGCATCAAAGTCATGAAGCGGGTGATATTTTTTTGATGCAAAGCCGAACATCCAAAGTCCTGCCGGGCAGGTGGGAATGCTGGCCTGATATACCCTGCTGATAGGAAAACTGCGATATACTTTTCTGTGCATTTTCCGGAAACTGATCTCATCCTCATCATAGAAAGGTGACCCATGCTGATAAACCATGATACCATCTTCATGGAGTGCACGGTTACAGTTTCCGTAAAACTCTTTCGTGAACAAACCTTCCGCATGACCCGACGGATCTGTGGAATCGTTGATGATCAGGTCATATTTATCCACGCACCTTCGCAGAAACCGAAGTCCGTCCTGGTTGATGATGGATACTCTCGGATCATCAAAACCTTTTGCCGTCTCCGGGAAAAACTCCTTGCTGACATGGATGAACATCTCATCCGGTTCCACTACATCGATCCTTTCGATCTCCGGATAATCGATGCAGCATCTGGCAACGCCGCCGTCACCGCCACCGATGATCAGCACATCCTTTACATGGGGATGCACTGCCATGGGCACATGCACCACCATTTCATTATATACAAATTCGTCCGCTTCCGAAAAAATGATCTCCCCGTCAAGAACGATCATCTTGCCGAATTCCTGGGACTGAAACACATCAATCCGCTGATAATCACTCTGTCCTGAAAACAGCTGTCGATCCACACGGACACTTGTTTTTACATTATCGGTATCCATCTGTGAAAACCAGATATCCATCCCCAGTTTATGATCTTGCGCCATTGCAAAAATCCCCCGTATCTTTTTCTATGATCTTGCTCAAACCGCGACCACCCATTTCGTGATAGCGCCTGTAAAACAGATTCTTATTTCAGTACACACAATTTGTCCGCATCCGGATCCAGGGTTCCCTGAAGAGAACAACCCTTTTCCTTAGCATACAAAGTATACTCCACGATCTCCTGGGTCACCAGCTCTCCGGGTGTCAGGATCGGGATTCCGGGCGGATAACACATTACCATTTCGCCACTGATCCGTCCGGCCGCCTCCGCCACCGGGATCTGTTCCTTCGGGCTGTAAAACGCCTCCCGCGGACTTTTTTCCATACTCGGCTGGATGAAATCACCCATGCGGATGGGCTCAGACTCCTTCGCATAGTTGCATCGAATGTCCTCAAGCGCTCCCACCAGACGTTCAATATCCTGCTGTCTGTCTCCGATGGAGATATAGGCCAGCATATTGCCGATATCACCGAACTCAATCTGGATATCGTATTCATCCCGCAAAAGGTCATAGACCTCAATGCCGGTCAGACCCGTATCACCGGTATATACTGATAATTTAGTCACATCATAATCAAATACATGTTTTCCGTCAATCAGTTCCTTGCCATAAGCATAAAAACCGCCGATCTCATTGATCTCATCCCTGGCATACTGTGCCATCCGGACTACCTTTTCAAAACTCTCTTTGCCGCGGAGCGCCAGATTTCTTCTGGAGATATCCAAACTGGATAATAATAAATAAGAAGCGCTGGTGGTCTGGGACAGGTTGATGACCTGTCTGACATACTCCGGATCCATATCCTGCCCGCAAAGCAAAATGGAACTCTGGGTCAGGGAACCACCGGATTTATGCATGGAAACTGCCGTTAAGTCCGCTCCTGCAGCAATACCGCTGATGGGCAGATCCTCTCCGAAATACAGATGGGTTCCGTGGGCTTCATCCACCAGTACCCTCATCCCATGCTCATGGGCGATCCGGGTGATCTTCTCAAGATCTGAGCAGATACCGTAATAGGTGGGATTATTCAAAAAGACTGCTGTCGCATCCGGATGCTGCTCCACCGTTTTTTCAAACGCTTCAGGATCCATCCCTAAGGCAATGCCAATCCTCTCTTCCACCTTCACCGGAACATAGACCGGGATCCCGCCGCCAAGGACCAGGGCATTGATCACACTCTTATGGACGTTTCTCGGCAGAATGATCTTCTCCCCCGCCTTGCACACCGCCAGGATCATTGCCTGCACACTGCTGGTGGTGCCGTTGACCATTAAAAAAGCATGGGCTGCGCCAAAGGCATCTGCTGCCAGTTCCTCCGCCCTGCGGATGACCGAAGTCGGGTGCCCGAGATTGTCCAGCGGTTTCATGGAATTGACATCCAGGCTCAGACATCTCTCGCCCAGCAGTTCCACCAGTTCCGGATTTCCTCTTCCCCGCTTATGACCCGGCACATCAAAAGGAACCACCCGCTGTCTGCGGAAGGCTTCGAGTGCTTCATATACCGGTGCGGAATATTGCTCGATCAGGTTCATGGAAGTGCCCCCAGTTTCATCAAATCAATACGCAAAAATATCTCAAATCATATCAGCCGATTTCAATAAAAATCTCCGAAACACCACTTCGGCAAACTCCTAAATCGTATTTTAATTTTCGTTCATCTTCGCTAATTTCGCGGTCTGATCGGCTGCGATGCAGGCGTCGATGATCTCCTGCAAATCCCCGTCCAGCACTTTGTCGAGTTTATACAAAGTCAGGTTAATGCGGTGATCTGTCACCCTTCCCTGCGGGTAATTATATGTCCGGATCTTCTCGGAACGGTCACCAGTTCCCACCTGGCTTTTTCTCATTTCAGCTTCCGCATCATGTGCCTGCTGAAGCTTCAAGTCATAGAGTTTTGTTCTTAAAAGGGCAAAGGCTTTTGCCTTATTTTGGATCTGTGATTTTTCTGTCTGGGAATAGATCACGATGCCCGTGGGAATATGTGTCAGCCGGACAGCCGAGTCGGTGGTGTTGACACACTGACCGCCGCTGCCGGATGCTCTCATGACATCGATGCGGATCTCTTTTTCGTCAATCTCCACATCATCGATCTCATCTGCTTCCGGCATAACTGCGACCGTAATGGCCGAGGTATGGATCCTGCCGCCGGACTCAGTTTCCGGTACCCGCTGCACACGGTGTGCTCCGGACTCATACTTAAGCACCGAATAAGCACCCTGGCCGATGATGGTAAAGGAAACATATTTCATGCCCCCGATACCGATCTCTTCCACTTCATTGGTTTCCACCTTCCAGTGGCGGCTCTCGGCGTAATGCACATACATACGATAGATCTCAGCTGCAAAAAGCGCCGACTCATCGCCACCCACGCCAGCTCGGATCTCCATGACCACATTTCGCTCATCGTTCTTATCTTTCGGCAGCAACAGCACCTTCAGTTTCTGCTCCAACGCAGTCTGATCTTCTTTTGCCTGTGCCATCTCTTCCTTTAGCATGGCGCGCATATCTTCATCCGACTCACTGCCAAGGAGTTCCAAAGACTCTTCCACAGTCTGTTTCGCCTTCTTATATTCCTGATATGCCTCCACGATGGGGGCCAGGTCACTTTGTTCTTTCATTAATGCCCGGAAACGATTCGGATCATCCGCCACGCCGGGACTGCTGATCTCAGTCAGGAGTTCTTCAAACCTGATCAGCAATGCTTCTAGTTTATCAAACATCTTATCTCTCCTAATCTTTTATCCTTCAGCAACGAGCAATCACTGAATTCCCGTTACCGTATACTTATAAGTCCAATTATAA
>JAFZNL010000097.1 GCA_017550925.1 Lachnospiraceae bacterium
ATTTAAGCAAAAATATAAAAACGGCAGAGTGCTGCCCATTACCAGAACAGAATCAGTAAAAGCGCTTGCAAGTCTGTACAGAGGGGCGGATGTCTATGTGAATGCAACCTTAGAGGATAATTTCCCTACCACCAACTTAGAGGCACTGGCCTGCGGGACGCCGGTGGTTACCTTTGATACTGGCGGCAGCAATGAATCGCTGACAAAGGATTGCGGTATTGTAGTGCCAAAGGGGGATTTTACCGCGTTGGCTGCAGCCATCGAAAAAGTTTGTGAGGAACATCCTTTCAGTGAAAAAGCATGCCGCGCAAGGGCGGGACTCTATGATAAAGCAGACTGTACAAAAAACTATGTGAAACTGTACAAACAGCTTGTCAGCGGGGGTAAGTAAGTGCTAGTTTCAAACCCGCTGCTTTGGGTTGTTTTTTTGGGTTTTTTGCGATATAATCATAAATATTGGGGATAAGACAGACTGCAACCCCAATATAATATGGTTAAAGAGAAAAAATAGCAGTCTGTGATCATGTAAGAAACCATGATCAGGAATGATGATAAGAAAGCGAACGAAAAGGGAAAAAGAATGTGTGAACTGACGATCCTTATGCCCTGTCTGAATGAAGCAGAGACACTGGAGATTTGCATCCGCAAGGCACAGGGTTTTTTGGAACAATATAAAGTTGACGGAGAGGTGCTGATCTCCGACAATGGCAGTGACGATGGATCCGTGGAAATCGCCGAAAGGCTTGGTGCAAGGGTTGTCCATGCAGAGCAGAAGGGCTATGGAAGTGCCCTGATCTGCGGTTGTGAAAATGCCTATGGGAAATATGTGATCATGGGCGATGCCGATGACAGTTACGACTTTGAACATCTGATGCCTTTCGTGGAAAAACTGCGGGAAGGCTATGAGCTGGTTATGGGAAACAGGTTTGCCGGAGGCATTGAGAAGGGCGCCATGCCATGGTCCCATAAGTATATCGGAAACCCGGTGCTTTCCACTATCGGACGAATCTTTTTCAAAAGTAATATCCGTGACTTTCATTGTGGACTGAGAGGATACAATAGAGAGAGTATTTTGGGGCTCGGTCTAAAGACCACCGGCATGGAGTATGCATCCGAGATGGTAGTCATGAGCGAGTTGGCACATCTTCGCATCTGCGAGGTGCCGACGACACTGAAGAAGGACGGACGTTCCCGTCCGCCCCACCTTCGTTCCTTCCGGGATGGCTGGCGGCATCTGAAGTTTTTGTTCATGTATTCACCCAAGTGGCTGTTTTTATATCCGGGACTGTTTTTGTTTATTGTAGGTCTGGTGTTCGGTGGCATTTTGTCCTTCGGACAGTTTTCCATCGGACTGGTATCATTCAGTATCCATACACTGTTGTACTGTATGATGGCCATCATCGTCGGACTGAACATGATCTATTATTATATCTTTACCAAACTCTATGCACAGAGGTCCCACTTTATCCCGGAAGATCCATCGCTGGATAAGATCACAGCTATTGGCGAGGATAAGGGCATTTTTGCAGGCGCCATCATAACGCTTGCCGGTGTTGTGATCTCAGTTGTTGCCCTGTTTTCCTGGAGAAGTACGGGATACAGGCAGATGGAACCGGAGGCCCTGATGAGGATCGTGCTCCCTGCAGCCACCCTGATCGAAGTGGGAATCGAAACAGTCTTCGCCAGCTTCTTTATGGGGATACTGAAGATCAAGTCAAGAGATGTGAAGTAAGTCGCGCGATATATATAACGGAGACGAAATACAAACATGGAAAAAAGTTTACCGAAGGTTACCGTCATCGGTATGTCCTATAATGATCTGCCGCATTTAAAGCAGAGCGCGGCAACGATCCTGCAGCAGGATTATGAGAATCTGGAATATGTGGTAGTTGACGGCGGCTCCACTGATGGCAGCGTGGAATTTCTTGCTAAGGTGGAAGAGAAGATGAAGGACCGCCCTGGCGGCACCATGAAATGGGTGTCCGAACCGGATAAGGGTCTGTACCATGCTCTAGATAAAGGCATTGCTATGTGCAGCGGTGATATTATCGGCATCATGAATGAGCGCTTTGCAAACACCCACGTGCTGTCGGATATGGTGGATATCATAGAGAGGGAAGGCACTGACGGCGTCCATGGCGCCATGGATTATATCGATGAAAAAGGTCGTGTTGTGCGACGCTGGCGCATGGGAAAAGGAAACCTGAACACTGGATGGATGGCAGCCCATCCGACTATGTACTTGAAAAAAGAGGTCTTTGAAACCTACGGCGATTACAAGATTGATTACCGGATCGCGGCGGATTATGAATTCATGATCCGGATCCTGAAGGACGGTAATATCAAACTATCCTATCTGCCGGAGGTGCAGGTGCATATGTTCCACGGCGCGTCCTCTACATCAACAGGAAACATCGGTGGATATATGGGCTCCTTAAAAGAGCTCTACAGGGCTCTTCGTGAAAACGATATGCCCCATCCTGCATGGACGGCTTTCCGTCGGACGCTGATCACGTTATATCAGTTTGTGCCGGGGAAGAGATAGAACGATTACGGAATGATGCTGGATAGTAATAAGGCAACGGTATTACAGAACCAGATGAGGGGTTCAATAGATATATTTAGGGAAATACATGGAAGCAACTTCAAACAAAACAAAAACAAACAAACAGACGTCGCTTAGGCAGCTGAGCCTGAGTGACATCCTTTTATTTTTGCTTATTTCGGCCATTGCCTGTTATGTTCGCTTTGTCCTTCGCAACATAGTGGCGGGTGACTACAAGATGTTTTTCGAGCCCTGGGTGGCAACTCTCAGGCAGGCTGGCGGCGGGATTAAAGGGCTTGCCGCAGAGTTTGAATACGTGGACTATACCACGCCCTATCTGACAATTCTTTCTTTTATCAGTATTTGTCCGTTTTTAAACACCCTGCTTTTAATGAAGATGGTATCCATCATTTTTGATTTTTCGGCGGCTTTTGCGGTCATGGCTATCACCTATCATCAGACCGGAAAATGGCGCACATCCATCTTTGCCTATGGCGCGCTTTTGCTGGCGCCTACCGTTGTTGCAAACGGCGCCATGTGGGCCCAGTGCGATATCATTTTTACCTCCTTTGTGCTGTGGTCGCTTTATTTCATGTTGGAGGATAAGCCGGCAGTTTCCATGATCTTTTACGGCATTGCCTTTGCCTTTAAGTTGCAGACCTTCTTCATTCTGCCGCTGTATGTGATCTTCTGGATGAAGAAGAAAGTGAAACTTTGGCATTTTATCTTTGTTCCCCTGATGTATATCGTGGGCATGATACCGGCGCTGATCGCAGGAAAGGATTTCTGGGAACTATTGACCGTTTATTTCTTCCAGGCTGGCGGTCTGATGGATATCTATGCACTGTCCCATAAATTCCCCAATATCTATCAGCTGTTCGGAACCGATGCATTTCTGATCGAATATGCGGATGCAGGGATTTATGTGACACTGGCAGCGCTTATGGCGGAGCTTTATATCTTTGGTTATAAAAAATATCAGCTAAATGAAAAGTTGATTCTTCGCATGGGAATGCTGCTGACCATGACGGTGGTATTTTTCCTGCCACATATGCATGAACGCTATGCCATCTTGGTGGATGTGTTAGCCATCGCTTACTTTTTCCATGAACCGGATAAACTCTATATTCCCGTGCTCACCGTGCTGTGTTCCTTTGCGGGATATACCATTTATCTGGCCCAGAACAATGTTTTCCCGCTGGCGGTTTATACGCTTCTGTTTCTG
>JAFZNL010000098.1 GCA_017550925.1 Lachnospiraceae bacterium
CTTGGTCTTATTGGGCACTGCAGAACCTGACTGGATCTTGCAAGCCTTCTTTAAGAGAACGGCAGCAGGGGGAGTCTTTGTTACAAACGAAAAGCTCCTGTCTGCGTAAACAGTGATAACAACCGGAATGATCATATCACCCTGATCAGCGGTACGTGCGTTGAACTGCTTGGTGAATTCAACGATGTTCACACCGTGCTGACCCAGAGCGGGACCAACCGGGGGTGCCGGCGTTGCCTTGCCGGCGGGAATCTGTAACTTGATGTAGCCTTCTACTTTCTTTGCCATTTTGGCACCTCCTGATATTGTGGTAGTGGCGGACCACAGCGGCCCTCCCACAGCCTAAAGAGGAAAATTCCTCATAAGCTCAAATAATACTTTGCTGTTCTCAGCGCATCCTGGTGATCTCTGCAAAGCTGATCTCAACCGGCGTTTCGCGTCCGAACATTTCCACATTGATGGTAGCACACTGCTTGCCGAAGTCCATTCTCTGAACAACGCCTATGGTATCCTTCCAGACACCTGCTACCACTGCAATGGTATCGCCTTCGCCGAAATCCACTGTGACATTCTCAACATGAATGCCAAGGGGTTTCATCTCTGCCTCTGTTAAAGGCACAGGCTTCGATCCCGGTCCCACAAATCCCGTGACACCGCGTGTATTGCGCACAACATACCATGTATCATCATCCATGACCATATTTATGAGCACGTAACCCGGGAACATTTTCTTCTGAACCGTCCTGCGGGCTCCGTCCTTAAGCTCAACCACATCCTGCATGGGTACACGCACCTCAAGGATACGCTCTCCGAGATTGCGGTTTTCAATGGTCTTTTCGATATTAGCCTTTACCTTGTTTTCATAACCGGAATAGGTATGAACTACATACCAGTTGGCTTCAGGTCCCTTTTTCTCGGCAGTCTGTTCTGCAGAAACTGAAACGTCTGCCGGCTCCTTTGGCATATTTTCAACGTTTTCCTGTGTCATGTTCTCTGACATATCCTGACTCCTACAATTATGATCTACAGTCCAATGATCAGGTTTATGGCATACTGCATAACCATATCAAGCAGAGCGATTATACCGCCCAGAACTATGGAGATAACGGTCACGACAACAGCCTGCTTTGCAAGCGACTCCTTGTCAGGCCAGATTATCTTACTGAATTCTGCCTTAAGTCCGGCTACAAACCCGACCTTTTCTTCTTTCTCAGCCATCTTAACACCTCTCTGACATCAGGTAATTACTTTGTTTCCTTATGAAGAGTATGTCTCTTGCAGAAACGGCAATACTTCTTGGTCTCCATCCTGTCGGGATGAACCTTTTTATCTTTGGTAAGGTTGTAGTTTCTGTTCTTGCACTCGGTACAAGCCAGGGTGATCTTGGTGCGCATATTCTGTTTCCTCCGTTTTAAAATGTCACTAAAAAGAGAGGGGTTTATTCCTCTCACGCCATGCTAATATAACACAGCAGGAAGCGTTCGTCAAGAAAATATTTCAGGCTCGTACAGAAAATATCTCAGCCCTTATACCAGCGTCCGCAGGCGCCGCAGGGAAGCACGAGAGTGCTGCCGCTGACAGGAAGCCCCACCTCACCGGCCTCAACGCATCCGCCTCTTTGCGTAGTTATCGCTTTGTTTAACATATAGGAAAGTACTGCCGGCTGCAGACCTGTGGTATATGAATTAATAAGGAAAAACTCCGCATCTTCGGATAAAAGCTGGGCGGCTGTCTTTATAAAAGGAAAGACAGCCTCCTCGATCTTCCATATCTCGCCTTTCGGACCCCTTCCGTATGAAGGCGGATCCATTATGATGCCGTCATATCTGTTACCGCGTCTGATCTCACGTTCAACAAATTTGCGGCAGTCATCCACAATCCAGCGTATGCGGTCGGAAGGAACAAGGCTTGATGCGGCATTTTCCTTAGCCCAGCCTACCATTCCCTTTGCCGCGTCCACATGAGTCACAAATGCGCCCGCCAGCGCTGCCGAAACTGTGGCGCCACCGGTATAAGCAAACAGATTCAGAACCTTAAGCTGTTTATCGCTGCGGTCCTTTATCCTTTCGGCACACCACTCCCAGTTCACTGCCTGCTCCGGGAAAACTCCCGTATGTTTGAACGCAAAGGGTTTGAGATGAAACTTCATGCCCTTTTCCGGGGAACCGTAGCTTATCATCCATTCCTCGGGCAGATCCTTCATATCCCAGTAGCCGCCGCCCTTGGCAGAACGGTGATAATGTCCGTTCACCTTTTTCCATGCCGGGTGTTCATATTCCGTATCCCAGATCACCTGGGGATCAGGGCGCACCAGTATATAACTGCCCCATCTTTCCAGTTTTTCCCCGCATCCGGTATCCAGTACTTCATAATCTTCCCATTTATCTGCAGTCCACATATCCCGGATCCTATCTTAGTGCCGAAGCAAGTCCCACACCCGCTCCGATAATGACTATGAGCATGATCAGATAAATAGCCAGTAAAACACCCATCACGATCAGCTCAACCTTAAAGAAATTGGATTTGGATTTCTTTTCACTTTTACTGAAAGCCCACACAAACATCATGATGATATTAACACACGGAACCATCATGATCAGCAGGCAGACAAACCATTCACCCCTGGATACGGGGTCCTCAAGGCCCCGATATTTGCACTGTTTATATTATTGCCGCCTCCGGCAGGAGGGATATTGTATCCGTTATCCGAGGGATTAAAATACGGATTGGGCGGTGTCTGCGGCGCAGGGATGCTGCCAAGCCGGTTAAACTCTCCGCTGTTGCCCTGATCTCCTTCAAAGCCTCCGGGAATGAACTGGGGCATCTCAAAAGGATTTGCCGGTTCCAGGGTCTCACCGTCAAGATACTTTTCATAGTTGCGCTTTTCTGAAGGACCTGCCTGCACATTTTCTGCCGGCGTTTCGGGTACTGTTCCAAACGAAGGGCTTTCATATCCCCCCGCAAGAAAATCGTTTTCAAAGCTTTCAGCTTCGCTAAGCGCCCTCTCAGCCTTCTGAGTCTCTTCAAAATCGAATTGATCGTCCATTTGATTATCTCCTCCTTAAATATTCTGAACACATTCTTAACTGTTTTTTCCCTTTCAGAAATGATCCGTCAATATGCGGATAAGTCCGTACGCCCTGGGATCCATGGGCTGAGTATCCGGATAGTACATGATCATCCGGAAGATATAAAATATCACCATCCCCGCAAAAACTGCGATCGAAAAATGCAGGATCAGCTTCGGCTTTTTTTGAAGGATATATCTGTATATCCCCCAGTAAAGTGCGAGAGCGATCAGTGCAAAAATAAACGGGTGCATCTTAAATGCACCATAAATATCTCCCTTGCATAAAAGGATGGCTGCCCGGGTAAGGCCGCATCCGGGACACGGAAGTCCGAACATTAACTGCATCGGGCATATTGTATGAAAAAACAGCTGGAATATCAGTATGTAACCTGCAATCGCGATAAAGGCCGGCAGGTTTTCACGGATATCCTTTTTAATGATATTTATCACCGGAACTTTTTTATCATCGGCAGGATCCTGTTCATCTTCTTGCTGATTCTTCAAACTCATTTGCAACCTTTCTTACCTCATCGGATGCCTCGACAAAGGCCCTGACCGCATTCGGATCAAAATGAGAGCCCGCTCCTTCCTGAATGATCTCCATGGCCTTTTCAAAGGTGAACGGTTCTTTATAACTTCTTCTTGATACAAGGGCATCAAACACATCAGCTATTGCCATGATGCGGGCCGAAAGCGGGATATCCTGTCCCGAAAGGCCGTGGGGATAACCTGTACCGTTCCATTTTTCATGATGGAATTCCGCAAGGTTTCTTGCCTCAAGAAGGTAGCCTGAATCGGGAACGATCTCTATAGCCTGCTGGATGACATTTCTTCCGGCGATAGTGTGGGTTTTCATGATCTCAAACTCCTCATCCGTAAGACGTCCGGGCTTATTGAGGATCACATCACTGACCTGTATCTTTCCCACGTCATGCAGAGGTGCGGAATGAACAACATCATATACGAATTCATCGGTGAGCATATCTGTATATATACCGAGCTTTTTCATGGAATCCATGATGATCCGGGTATATGCAGAAGTCTTTTTTACATGATCACCAGTATTTTCGTCGCGGCTTTCCACCATATCCGCAAGAACAAGGATCAGCCCGTTCTGCATCTGAGAAATGGTCTCAGTCTTATGCTCGATATCCTCCACATACTGCATCGAATCCTCTGTGGTTTTTGAAAAAGCCTTATACAGGTTTTCTATCTCGTCACCGGTATGGATATCCAGGCGCTTTATACGGTCTACGCTATGCTCTCTTTCCTCCTCCGTATTGTAGGCAAAAGCACTTGCCGAAAAAGCCATGGCATTTACCGGCATGATGATATTATACTCGGCCATCCACATACCGAAGGCAAGCACCAGTACAAAGAATCCCAAAAACAGCGATATGAGCTTGCCAAAAAATACATAGCTGTTCTGCTTGAGCTGTTCCATGGAAACATCGCAGGCTGCGTAGCATACGCAATTCCCGTCCTTGTCATATACCGGCTCATACATGGTAAGGAGCCAGCCGTATGTATCGTTTGTGATTATCGGATCGATCCTTTTGCCCGCAAGCAGGTCATCCAGTAAAGGCGTGAAGGATTCGTCAAAAGGTACAAGGGCGCCCGGCTTTTCTCCGGGAAGATCCTCTGTATCAAGGTCAAA
>JAFZNL010000099.1 GCA_017550925.1 Lachnospiraceae bacterium
CAGGTGATCCGGGAAATGTGGTCATGACCTTCGGCGAGTTCGTTGGTGGAAATGACCTGATCATGGGTGCCATCGTTTTTATCATCCTGATCCTGGTGCAGTTCATGGTCATCAACAAAGGTTCCGAGCGTGTTGCTGAAGTAACTGCCCGTTTCACCCTGGATGCTATGCCCGGTAAGCAGATGGCCATTGATGCGGACTTAAATACCGGTGCCATTACAGATGCAGAAGCAAAAAGACGGCGTGACAAGATCCAGCAGGAGAGTGCATTCTTCGGGGCTATGGACGGTGCCGTGAAGTATGTAAAGGGAGATGCCACCGCAGGTCTGATCATCTCCGTTGTCAATATGGTAGGCGGTATCGCCATGGGCGTTCTTCGGCGCGGCATGACGGCGTCGGATGCGCTGGCAGCCTATTCCATCATGACCATCGGTGACGGCCTGGTATCCCAGATGCCTTCCCTCTTGATCTCCCTGGCAACCGGTATGCTAGTTACCAAAGGATCCAAGGAAGCTGACTTTGGTAACGAACTTGTCAGCCAGCTCTTTGGCGTGCCCCGTTCCATGTATTTGGTTGGAGGCGTCATGGCCTTCCTTGGCATCGTAACGCCGCTGAATACCGTCATCTTTGTGGGGATCGGAACCGCTTTTATCATTGTCGGACGCCAGATGGCGGGTACCATCGAGACGGCGCAGATCGAGAGCGAGGCGGCGCAGGAGGAGATCGCGGCAGAGGAGATCCGCCAGCCGGAAAATGTGACTTCCCTTTTGCAGGTGGATCCCATCGAGTTGGAATTCGGTTATGGCATCATTCCCCTGGCCGATGTGAACCAGGGCGGCGACCTTCTGGATCGCGTGGTTATGATCAGGCGGCAGATCGCATTGGAACTGGGAAGTATCGTGCCAATCATTCGTTTGCGTGATAATATCCAGCTCAACCCGAACCAGTACATCATTAAGATTAAAGGCGTGCAGGTTTCCGAGGGCGAGATCTTGTTTGACCACTATATGGCCATGAATCCCGGCTATGTGGAAGAGGAGATCACGGGTATCAAGACTTTTGAGCCCTCCTTCCATCTGCCGGCAGTCTGGATCACGGAAGGTCAGAGAGAAAGAGCGGAGTCCCTGGGTTATACCGTTGTGGATCCGCCTTCCATCATTGCAACGCATTTGACAGAGATCATCAGGCGGCATATCGCAGAGCTTCTCAGCCGTCAGGATGTACAGAACCTGGTAGATAACTTAAAGGAATCTAATCCTTCTCTTGTGGATGAACTGGTACCCAAGATGCTGGGGCTTGGCGAAGTGCAGAAAGTCCTGCAAAATCTTCTGGCGGAAGGGATTTCTATCCGCGACCTTTTGACCATCTTTGAGACCATGGCGGACTTTGCCCCCACCACCAGGGATACGGATATTTTGACAGAGTATTGCAGACAGGCGTTAAAGCGCGCCATCTCCGCAAAATACTTCCCGGCCAATGAGACCACCAGCGTCATCACCCTGGATCCCAAGGTGGAGCAGGAGATCATGGGTGCGGTGAAGCAGACAGAACAGGGCGCATACTTAAACCTGGCGCCTGACCGGACAAGAGCCGTTATGGCTTCCGTCCAGACTGAAACCGAAAAACTGGAAAACCTGGGGAAGAACCCAATTATCATCACCTCCCCCATCGTGCGTATGTACTTCAAACGCCTCACGGAGGACTACTTCAAGGATCTGATCGTGGTGTCATATAACGAAGTGGATTCGAATGTGGAGTTGCAATCAGTGGGGATGGTGACGGCGTGATATAAGTTTGCCAAGCGGCATCACAGCGGCATGCTCGCATGGCGATGGGATGACATTTGGCAAACAAGACAAGCTGAAGCAAAGAAGGTATGCGAACGCAGTGAGCATGCCGATTTGCGAAGCTTGGCATCGATTGTGAGAGTTGCGCAGCAACGGAACAATCGATGTTATATCAAAAAAGGATATAGACTATGATTATCAAAAAGTTTACCGGCAAAACTGAAGAGGAAGCGACCGCGGCAGCCAGAAAAGAACTGGGTGACAACATTGTGATCATGAATGTGAAAAGCGTCCGGAAAAAAGGACTTTTCTCCATTTTCCGCAGGCAGATCAAGGAGATCACAGTCGCTCTCGAAGAAGAGGAATTGCCGAAGGGAAAGATCACAACAGAGAATGATCTTCGCAGCGCGGTAGAGGCAGTTAGCCAGATTGCAAAGGCAGCGCAGCAGGATGAGTCCTATCAAAAGCCGACCCCGGCGAAGGCAAAGAATGCGGCAGCTTCTTATGAAAGCGGCAGCCGCATGGGTAACGCAGCCGGCGATGCATACGAAAATGCAGGAGTAGCATATGATCATACGGCAGGCAACAAAGAAGGCGCTTTTTATCAGGATTCGTCTGCGGGCGGAAGAAACGATGCATACTCAGGCGCGTCAAGATATGATCGCAGTGAGGAGGATTTGCAGCATAGGGCAACCTTAAATGAACGGGCCCGCCGTGACCAGGGACGCGATCAGTATGATAAGCGTCTTGACAGCCTGCAGGAAGTTCTGTCCCAGAGAGTGGGAGCGCCCATCTATCAGGCGGCCGTCATGACTGAAGACGGTTACGGCAATGTGGATGAGGACGATGATACCAATATCGCATTTTTCCGGCTCCTCTATCAGATGATGCTGGAAAACGAAGTGGATGAAAAATACGCCGATGCGCTGATCGATGATCTGGCGGAGAATGTAAAACCCAATACGCCTCTCGATCATCTTCTGGCCATCGTATACCAGAGACTGGTTTTGAAATTTGGCGAGGCAGAGACTATCAGCCCAGCCGGCAAAGGTCCCAAGGTGATCTTTTTCATCGGCCCTACCGGCGTCGGGAAAACTACCACCATTGCCAAGCTGGCAGATTTTGCCGAAAACAACGGCCTGACCCTCTTTGATGTGATTTCCAGTGAGGAAACCCTGAGCCAGATTCCCGGCATTACAGCCCGGGTCAAGAAGC
>JAFZNL010000100.1 GCA_017550925.1 Lachnospiraceae bacterium
GAGCAAGGATTACCAGGGCGCTTTTGCGCCCTGAATTCAAAAGCGGAGGCGCCAGCCTCCGGTTTCCTATCTGAAAAGAGAAAAGCCAGGGCATTTCCCCTGACTTTGTCTACAGTCTGAGGCGGCATATAGGCCGCCTGCTTTCTGTTTATGATCGTAAAGTATTCATCTGTGATCAGATCACTCTCTGGAACATGGATTTGTCTACGCCGCAATTGGGGCATACCCAATCATCGGGAATGTCTTCAAAAGCTGTTCCGGGAGCAATGCCATGCTCTGGATCGCCTACTTCGGGATCATACGTGTAACCACAGGGATTGCAAAAATACTTGTCCATACCAATACCTCCATAAGTTTTTTTTGCTTCGTTTTTCTTAGCTGAAATATCTGTCAAGGAGTCCTTTGAATGCCTTGCCGTGTCTTGCCTCGTCGCGTGCCATCTCATGTACGGTGTCATGGATCGCATCAAGATTGGCTGCTTTCGCACGTTTTGCCAGGTCGGTTTTGCCTGCGGTAGCGCCGTTTTCAGCGTCTACACGCATCTGCAGATTCTTCTTGGTGGAATCGGTAACCACTTCGCCAAGGAGCTCTGCAAATTTAGCGGCATGCTCAGCCTCTTCCCATGCAGCCTTCTCATAATACAGACCAACTTCCGGATAACCTTCACGGAAAGCAACTCTTGCCATAGCCAGATACATACCTACCTCGGAGCACTCGCCGTTGAAGTTTGCACGAAGGTCTTCTAAAATATCTTCGCTGACGCCCTGTGCGACGCCTACAACATGCTCGGAAGCCCAGGTCATTTCGCCGGACTGTGCCGTAAACTTCTCTGCAGGTGCATTACATACCGGGCATTTTTCCGGTGCTGCATCTCCTTCATGCACATAACCACATACTGAACATACATACTTCATAGTTTTTCTCCTTCTTTTTCCCTTTTTGTTGACAGACAGATTGGTATTTGTGTCTGTGTTGGTTGATCGGTGACGATATCATAAAAGCGCCGGAGCGCATTATGAGCACATTTCCTTGAGACAATGCTCGCAGGTGCCATAGTAGTAGGTAAAAGATCCTTCCACCTCACCGCTGAAATCCTGGATTTTATATGGTGTCTTCCGAACCGGTTTGTTCATGTGCACATCCATTACCGCATTGCAGCGCATGCAGAGGAAATGGTCATGGGGCGATGTATCCGCATCAAAGTGATCGGCGCCGTCTGACAGCCGCAGCCGCCGGATCTGCCCAATATCGGTCAGGAGTGTTAAGTTGCGGTAGACCGTTCCGAGTGAAAGATTGGGATTTTCCTCTTTTAAACAAGTGTAGATCGTTTCCGCCGTGGGATGATCTTTTCTCGTCATCAGAAAGGAGAAAATCGCGTCTCTTTGTTTGCTGTGTTTCATGATCTGCTTCGTGTCTGACATAAAGTTCCTTACTTATCAAAATCAGGAATGGTTACTATTTTATTGTAGCAGAATAATCGGATTCGTCAACAGAAATTTTGCGACAAAATGTATTTTTTTATATTCTTTTTCAAACAATTTAACAGGTTCCCGTACCGGGTCATGACAGGCACGGATTTCTTGTGTTTCAGCCAGATTTATGGTAAAAATGAAGTGGATGCTTTGGGAGGATCACAGGAATGGAAATCAGATATGTCGATATGCCGGATAAGGAAGCGTGGTTTTTATTGGATAGACATCTGCCGGAAACCGGGTTTGAGGAGAAGGTCAGAAACAAACAGGGCTATGTCTTAGAGGATGAAGGAAAGATCATAGGGGTTCTGCGGTACAACCTTTTTTGGGATAATACGCCCTTTTGTACCATGCTTTTTATCGATGAAAAATATCGTGGCAGGGAATGCGGAAAACATCTCATGGAGCATTGGGAAAGAGATATGAAGTCCATGGGATACGGGATGCTTATGACATCGACGCAGGTGGATGAACAGGCGCAGCATTTCTATCGGAAGTTGGGTTACAAGGATTGCGGAGGCTTTATCATTGATGTGCCGGGATATGAGCAGCCCATGGAAATGATCATGATAAAAGCAGTGGAAACATATATCGGTAGTTGCCAAGACCTTCAATAAAGGTAGGAAAAGAAATCGTATTTCGGGAGGAAATGGTCCTTGCAGGAACAAAACAAAAGACATAATTTATTTCTGATCATTTATATGTTCATCATCGTTCTGTGGCTGGTGTCGGTGCTGTTTAAGGCCGGCCGCTTTGAAGGTCATCAGATCCTCATCGATAAAGGGCAGTATTATGATTGCTGCGAAGGCTGGTATGACGATGAAGGCAATGTCTTCAATATTGAAAAACTGGTCTTTACCAAAGAGGAAGTGGGAAAGGAAAAGGTAGTCCACTATCAGATCCCAGATGACTGCAAATTAACCGGTGGTGAAGCCATCTGCTTTTTCTCAAGGGGCATGGATTTCAATGTTTATGCAACTGCGCCGGAAGGCAGTCCTTACTATGGTTCAGATGAATTTGGCAGCAGGGATATCTATGAGTATCGGCAGAATTCGGCAAATCTGTCCGGAAAGGATATCGGGCTGACAGTCCAGGTTGTACCCATCAACATCATGGACAGGTATAACGAAATCTCCATATCCATCATTCCCGCGGAGTATTCCGCTTTTATCCTGGAAATGCGTATCGAAAAGGCATCCCAGTATATTTTCAGCACGGTCAGATCCCGGATGCCCAGGTTTATGCTCAGCATATTTATCATATTCTTCGGGCTTTCGACTCTCGTCTATACCGCGTTTGCAGTTGAAAAAAAGCGGGAAGAAAAGACCGTGCTGTATGCATGGGGCTGGTTTACACTGATCACAGGAACCCTTCTGATGATAGAATCTCAGATGATACAGATCCTGACCGGCAAGCCGGAACTGATGAGTTCCATCAAGTATGCCCTTGCGCTTCTGATCTGTTTCCCGGGAGCGGTTCTGTGTGATTCAGTCACCACCTATCCGCATAAGCGTTTTTCACATAAAATCGGTATCATTGCAGCGGTTTTGTTTGCCATAGAGGCAGTCGGCGCATTTTTCCTTAACGTTTCCTTATACAGGTTATTTCTGCTCTCCGCGATCCTGCTGGTGGCCAACAATGTGATAACAGTTTACTTTATCTGTATGGAGATAAAAAACAGAAAGACCCTTCATGCGACAAAACTTTCCCTCTTCGTGAACGTCATGATGTTCCTCTACTTTGTTGTGTTTATGGTAGACATCGGCAGCTATGCGATGGCATCCAGACATTTGACAGACTGGGGCCGGATCATGCGCGTATTCTATGCGGGATTTTTGTTTGTGATGCTGATCTATCTGCTGCGGTTATCCGTCATCTGGAATCACCAGGCTATGCTTGCCCAGAAGTATAAGATCGAGTCCCGGACGGATGCGCTGACCGGACTTTTGAATAAGGGCGCATATATCGAAAAAGAGGCTGAGCTGACCGGAAAACTCATGGGCGGCCGGGAAAAAGGCGTGGATGATTTTTCCTTTGTTATCGTGTCACTGGATCTGAACTATCTGAAAAAGGTCAACGACAACTATGGGCATGAAGCAGGCGACAGGTATATCCAGAGCGCTGCCAATATCCTGAAAGATGCCGTGGGAGAGAAGGGGGAGACCTACAGGACCGGCGGGGATGAGTTTCTGGCGATCCTGTATGGCGAAAACCTTGAAGCGGTATATGACGCTATGATCGAAGATTTAAACAGCAGGATCGATGCGTTCAATCAGAAGGAAAATAAAGAGATCAAACTGAGCTTTGCGTACGGCCATGCGATCTGCAATTCGAGTCAGGATTATTCCATTCACGATTCCGAAAGACTCGCGGATAAAGAGATGTATGAATGCAAGCGCAGGATGAAAGCAGAACGACGAGGCGTTTAATTTATTTAAAACGCAGATAAAATATTTTTAAAAACCATTTACAATCACCGGTATTTAGTGTATGTTGAGATAGCAGCCCGGCAATGATCGGTCAGTTTGTTTTCATTTAGTCTGAATTAGCATTGACACTATTTATATTTTGTATATATTATATGATGTAAGGGTCAAAAGACCCAGTTGATTAGTCGATTGAACCTTGAAAATTATATACAAAACACTTTTTGAATGAAAAAGACGAAATATGACGGCCAAACGGTCTGTCTGACGGGGGTATTACCTGCGTATTATCCTA
>JAFZNL010000101.1 GCA_017550925.1 Lachnospiraceae bacterium
AGGTAACAGACGGACCCAGCGGCGGTGTGTCGATTTGTCATGGTAAGAGTAAATTTACCATGTGTGGCGGGATGATCTGTAATAATAACACAGCAGATAGCGGGGGCGGTGTATTTATGTATCCGGGGTCAGCATTTGTAATGACCGGAGGTGTGATAAAAGATAACAAAGCCGATAAAAACGGCGGGGGAATTCTTGCTTTGGGAAATTCGGTTTTTGAGATGTCCGGCGGAAAAGTTACCGGTAACCATGCATCCGCATACGGTGGAATCGGATTAAATTCCGATAAAGCGAGCATCTCCGGGAATTCTGTGGTCAAAGATAATATGGCCGGCGGAACAAAGGATCCGAAAACCGGTCTGTACACAGGCGGGACGGCTTCGAATGTAAGCGGAGTATTCCATGTCACAGGCAAGCTGGGGGATGATGCGTGCGTTGGTGTGAACCTGTCATCAGGCACAGGCATTTTTGCGGAGGGTGATGAATACACGCTCACAGATGCAGATGTTATGCATTTTGAAAGCGATGCTGCAGCATATGTACCTGTTTTGGATACTGAAAACAATACTGCGGTTCTGAAAAAGGCAGTGACTGTCAGCGGAATCAAGGCAAAGGACAAAGTCTATGACGGAAGCAGGGAGGCAGCCCTTGACTTTTCTGATGTGAACATGACAGGTGTTGATGACGCAGATGTGATCAGCGTATCGGCAAATAGCATATTTGATACTGCATCTTCCGGCACGGAAAAAACCGTTACCATCAGTGATATCAGGCTGGGTGGCGCTGATGCTGATAAATACGGCCTTGCAAGAACAGGGCAGCAGACGATCGCTACGGCCGAGATTTATAAAGCGGGAGGTTTCTGCGGGGAAAGTGCAGCCTGGATTTTTGAGGACAAAGACGGAACGCTGACCATCAGCGGTAATGGGGCGATGAAGGATTATGATGAATCTGCGCCCTGGACTAAATCCAGTTTCTCTGAGGAGATCAAACACGTTACAATTCAGGAAGGCGTTACAACGCTGGGCGATAACTCATTTGCCGGTTTGACAAATTTGGAAGACGTCGCATTACCTGATAGCATCGTATCAATAGGATCCAATGTTTTTGATGATGATGAGGCGCTTTCGCAGATCACTTTTGCCGGCACGAAGGAACAATGGGGAGAAATTGCTATTGATGAAGAAGCAGGTCTGCCGGAAAATAATTTTATGGTCGACTGCACAGATGAAGATATCATTTGTGTTTCACTTGATCAGTGCTCAGCCGACGATATTCCTGCGCAAGTCTATACCGGGAAACCGATCAAACCGGAACTGAATATTACATTCAACGATTATAAACTGAAAGAGGGCGAGGATTATACGGCGGTTTATACCGCGAATATCAATGCTGGTACGGCAACGATAACCGTTTCGGGCAACGGTACCGGAGAATCCGGAAAGGCAAACCGGGTGACAGGAACGATGGATGTGCATTTTACCATCAACAAAAAGCCGATCACGATAACGGCCGGCAGTGCCAGTGAGAAATATGATGGCTCTGCATTGACGAACAACACCTATACTTATTCGGAGAATGGATTGGCAGACGGTGATGAGTTTGCAAGCGTAACAGTGACCGGAAGCCAGACGGCGGTAGGAAGCAGTAATAACGTTCCTTCAATGGCAAAGATTGTAAACACTGCCGGAGAAGATGTAACAGAAAATTATGACATTACCTATGAAAACGGTACGCTGACAGTTTTCCCTGTATGCGAGCATAAACTGACCAAGACAGTGTATTCGGCGCCGTCCTGCTCAATGGAGGGTAATATTGCATACTGGACATGCAGCGAGTGCCACAGGATTTTTGCCGACGCGCTTGCCACTGAAAGTATCAGCATGGAAGATACGGTGATCGAAAAGGTCGCCCATACTCCTGCACAGGCAGTCAGTGAAAACAGCGTTCCTGCCACGTGTACGGCAGACGGATCTTATGATAGTGTGATCAAATGCTCTGTCTGCGGTGAAGAGATCGAAAGAAATACAATACCTGTTCAGGCCTTGGGACATGACTTTGGGGAGTGGGTTTTGACAAAGGAGCCTACTGAAACGGAAGATGGTGTTTATACCCGTACCTGCAAAAGGGATCCGGGCCATAAGGAAACCAAGGTAGCACCGGCGAAGAACCATGAGCATGTTTTTGTACCTGTAGGTAAGAAGGAGGCAACCTGTACTTCCGATGGAATGGAAGCATATTACAAATGCAGCGGGTGCGATCTGTTATTCAGTGAAGCAAAGGCAGACGCTGTGATCTTAGACGAAACGGCTCTGATCATCAAAGGCGGCCATAAGGGCGGAACCGCCACCTGCTGCAATAAGGCAGTATGTGAAGTCTGCCATGAGGAATACGGCAGCCTGGATCCTGCGAACCATGAGGGCGAAACCTATACGGAAAACCAAAGGCAGGCAACCTGTACGGCAGACGGTTTTACCGGAGATATCTATTGCAAGTCCTGCAACGGTCTGATCAAAAATGGCGAGATCGATCCCGCGACAGGGCATCACCAGGCCGCAGCAGTGAAAGAAAACGTCATGGCGGCAACCTGCGTATCCGACGGATCCTATGATGAAGTTATCAGATGTTCGGATTGCAAAGAGATCCTCAGCAGCACACACAAGACCGAAAATGCGCATGGCCATGCATACGGGACACCGTCTTATGAATGGAGCGCTGACGGAAAACAGTGCACAGCGACTGCGACATGCACAAATGATGACTGCACGGACGAGACAGAAGGACATAGCATTACAGAGAGTGCTACAGTAACTTCTGCTGTAAAGAAAGATGCCACAACCACCGAAAAGGGTATCACGACCTATACGGCAACTTTCAAGAATAGCCACTTCAGTACGCAGACAAAGGATATAACGGATATTCCGGTGAAACAGAATGGATCCGGTGACAGCGGTTCGGGCGATAGCGGAACCGGTGGTAATGGAACCATCAATGGAAACGACAATGGATCCGGCGGAAACGGAACAGGTAACAGTGGGACCGGAGATAGCGGATCCGGAAATAATGGAACCGGCAACGGTGGATCAGGATCCGGAAACAATGAAACACCCGGCAAACAGGATGAACAGGTCAAAGTCGGCGATGTTGTAACAGATACTACTACCAAATCCGAAGTGAAGATCACATCCGATAAAGCCGGAAATGAGACAGCTGAGTATGTTGGTATTGCGAATAAGAATGCAACAAACGCAGTCATCCCTGCATCCGTTACAATCGGCGGAAAGACCTACAAGATCACAACGATCCGTGCCAATGCGTTCAAGGGTAGCAAAGTAAAGAAAGTCACCTTGGGCAAATATATCAAAAAACTCAGTCCGAAGGCATTTAACGGCTCGAAAGTTACGACCATTATCGCCAAGACAACCAAACTGACCAAGAAGTCCGTCAAGAACTGCCTGAAAGGCGCGAAGGCGAAGACGATTACACTTAAGGTGAAAGTCGGCTCAAAGGCCAAGAACAAAAAATACAGAAATCTTTACAAGAAATACTTTACCGCGAAGAATGCGGGTAAAAAGGCGACTGTGAAGTAATTAGTGGCATGCATACGAAAGGAGCAAAAACATGAAAAAACAAACCCCGATACTGATGAAAAGTGTCTTGCTGACGATTATGACTGTCATCATGGCATTCGTCCTGGTGCCGTTTGCACCGACAGGCGTGAAGGTATTTGCAAATTCACCGACGCCGACAATCATTCATATGGATGGAGATGTATTGAAAATCGGGGATACTGAATGGACGACTGATACATATGATCATAGTACCGTTTTGAAATTGCCTGCAGGCAACTATCAGCTTGAGGGAGATATCGTTACTACTGCGTGTATCTTAGTTGATGGTGAGGTGACGCTTGATCTGAATGGCTATGGCATACGTTATGGCGGAACCGATCAGGGTAATTTGATTCGGATTGAAAAAAATGGTAATTGCATAATGAATGACAGCAGGCCGACGGAAATCACGCACTACATCACGCTGACGAATGGCCGTGGTACGTCGGTAAGCGATACCGGTACTGAAAGTGACACCTGTATTAAAGTAACAGGAGGTTACCTTACCGGCAGTAATGGTAATGCATGTGTATGGCTAAACGTACCTGAAATGGATTTTTGCAGTTTTACCATGAACGGAGGAACAATCTGTGGAAATACAATTGCATGGTATGGTTATGCGGCTGTGTACGAACAAGGTTCCCGTGGGACTTTTAAAATGAATGGTGGTGAAATAAGAAACAATAAATGTCAAGGGGTATTTTTCACAGGAAAATTTGAGATTTCCGGAAATCCGGTTATTAAGAACAATATGTATGTTGATCCCCGTACGGGCGATAACAGAAATCCTGATAGAGTTGCCAATGTTGTAGTATATCAATCAAAAACCATCACTGTTTCAGGGGAATTGACAGGAAATCCCGAAGATATTGGAGTGTCGATCGTAAAATATGAAAACAGTTCAAGTTCATATTATATATATCAAGATGGGGGCATATTCACTACCGGCCTTGAAAATGGCGGAAAAGATGCTTTCAAGAAATTCAAGAGCGATGTTTCAGGGAATAACATCATCATGACCGGCGGCGAAATAGCTTTGGCTGAACCGAATATTTATATGGAAAGCAATAAACTGAAAATAGGAAGTGTGGAATGGAAACCGACAGATTCCCAACTGGACCTTATGGCAGGGGATTATAAACTCACTTCAGACATTATTACGACTGCACCTATTCTTGTCACCGGTAATGTTACCATTGATCTTAACGGGAAGAGCATTACCTACAACAGTGATACTGCCGGCAGCGTTATTAAGGTCGGCAATAATGAAACAAGTGGCAGCCTGATATTGAATGACAGCAGTGAGAATAATAATGGCATGATTATGCATGCTGATACTAAAACAGGTCGTGGCGTAGATGTATATAATGGCAAGTTTATCATGAATGGCGGTACGATCACAAAAAACACATGCAAAGAAACCGGAGCAGGTGTATATGTTGAGCCAAGGGGCGTATTCACGATGAACGGGGGCAGTATTACTCAAAATAACAGTTCCGGTTATAGCGGAGGGGGTGTATATGTTTACTCAAGCGTATTTACAATGACCGGTGGTAGTATTACCAATAACGACAGCGGTCAGGGAGGAGGCATATTTCTTCAATATGCAGAAATACGC
>JAFZNL010000102.1 GCA_017550925.1 Lachnospiraceae bacterium
ATGATGCATCGGTCTGCCATGAAGTTTTAAACTCACCCCTGAAGCCTTACTTTAATAAGATCGGGCTTGGGAAACTCATCTACGGGTTTGTGGCGCTCAAGCAGTTCATCACCTTAAAACCCTGTGGCTGCGACCTCTATCTGGATGATGCCGAGGAACCCATCCATTTCAATACCTTCCTGGTGGCAGCGTTTATGAACTTAAAATATGAAGGCGGCGGTTTTCCTTTTGCACCGGACGCAGATCCGACCGACGTCAAACTGGATATCTGCATGGTAGGGGACCTGCCTAAGTTTGCGGTACCCTTTGTTCTCCCGTTTTTGCTGGTGGGAAAACATTATGGAAAACCCGGCGTGAAGCACTACCGGGCAAGTAAGGCGCGGATCGTCACCGAGCGGCCGCTGTTTGTCCATACCGACGGCGAGATCCTGGGGAAACAGACGGAACTAAGGTACGAATGCGGTACGGAAAAACTGTTATTCAGGACGAAATAACGAAAAACCCATATAATCAGAAAAAATTTTTCTTTTCTATAAGAATAAAAAGTGCTATAATACTTTGGCGCGACTGTCTTATCGGGCTGATAAGACGGGAAAATACACCAGAAATATAAGAATAAACGGAGGAATGGGCATGTATTCATTAGATGAAGTAAGGACAGTGGATCCCGAAGTTGCTGAGGCTATCGTAGCTGAGCAGAACAGACAGAATTCTCATTTGGAGCTGATCGCATCCGAAAACTGGGTCAGCAGGGCAGTGATGGCAGCTATGGGCAGCCCTCTGACCAACAAATATGCAGAAGGATATCCGGGCAAGCGCTACTATGGCGGCTGCGATTGCGTGGATGTTGTGGAAGAACTGGCAAGAGAGCGGGCAAAAGAGCTCTTCGGCTGTGATTATGCCAATGTTCAGCCCCATTCCGGTGCTCAGGCAAATATGGCAGTGTTCTTTGCAGTACTGCAGCCCGGCGATACCTATATGGGCATGAACCTTGACCACGGCGGACATCTTTCCCATGGTTCACCGGTGAATATGTCCGGTAAATATTTCAACTGTGTACCTTACGGTGTCAATGACGAAGGTTTCATCGATTATGATGAAGTAGAGCGGATCGCAACAGAGTGCCAGCCCAAGATGATCATCGCAGGCGCTTCCGCTTATGCAAGAAAAATTGATTTCAAGCGTTTCCGCGAGATCTGCGACAAAGTCGGCGCAGTGCTGATGGTAGATATGGCACATATCGCAGGCCTTGTAGCAGCAGGCGTACATGAAAGCCCCATTCCTTATGCTGATGTGGTAACCACTACCACCCATAAGACCCTTCGCGGACCCCGCGGCGGCCTGATCCTTTGCAATCAGGAAGCAGCAGATAAATACAACTTCAACAAGGCAATCTTCCCCGGCATCCAGGGCGGCCCGCTGATGCATGTGATCGCAGCTAAGGCTGTCTGCCTGAAGGAAGCCCTTTCCGATGACTTCAAGGCATACGGAAAACAGGTTGCAGAGAATGCACAGGCCCTGGCAAAAGGTTTGATGGACCGCGGTATCAAGATCGTATCCGGCGGTACCGACAACCACTTGATGCTGGTTGACCTGACCAACTTCGGCCTGACCGGTAAGGCAGTGGAAAAACTCCTTGACCAGGCTCATATCACAGCAAACAAGAACACCATTCCCAATGATCCCCAGTCACCCTTCGTGACCAGCGGTATCCGTCTTGGTACACCCGCTGTTACTTCCAGAGGACTGAAGGCAGAGGATATGGACCGTGTTGCTGAAGCTATCGCACTTGTGATCAAGGGCGGCGAAGAGAAAGTTGCTGAGGCAGCAGCCATTGTAGAAGAACTGACGAAGAAGTATCCGTTGATCTGATAAAAGGAGTACACCATGGCAAAGGTAGCGGTATTTGGCTACGGAACCGTAGGAAGCGGTATCGTTGAAGTCATCAAGACCAATCAGGAACTCATCGCGCAGCGCGCGGGCGAGGAAGTGGATATCAAATATATCCTGGATCTTCGGGATTTCCCCGGGGATCCCTATGAAAACCTGCTGGTCCATGATGTGGAAGTGATCTTGAATGACCCTGAGGTCTCCGTTATTGCTGAGGCAATGGGCGGGATCAAGCCGGCGTTTGATTTTACCAAAAGAGCGCTGTCATCAGGCAAGAGCGTATGTACCTCCAACAAGGAACTGGTGGAGGCAAAAGGTGCCGAGCTTTTAGCGATTGCAAAAGAGAACGGCGCAAACTACCTCTTTGAGGCCAGTGTGGGCGGCGGGATCCCCATCCTGCGTCCCCTTGTGACCTGCCTGACAGCAGATCATATCGACGCCGTGACCGGTATTTTGAATGGTACCACCAACTACATCCTGACCAAGATGGCAGAAGATGGCGCGGATTTTGATACCGTTCTCAGAGAGGCCCAGAACATGGGTTATGCAGAGCGCAATCCCGAGGCTGACATCGAGGGACATGATGCAGGACGCAAGATCGCCATCATGGCATCCCTGATCACAGGAAAAAATGTTCCCTATGATAAGATCTATACGGAGGGCATTACCAAGATCACCCCGAAGGACTTTACTTATGCAAAGAGAATGGGTATGGTGATCCGGCTCCTTGCCATGTACCGCGAGAGAAGCGGCAAGTTCTTTGCCTATGTGGCACCGGCCATGATCGGCAAGAAAAATCCGCTCTATGCAGTCAGCGATGTGTTCAACGGCATCTTAGTCCACGGCAATATGCTGGGCGAGGCGATGTTCTACGGCGCAGGCGCAGGAAAACTGCCCACAGCCAGTGCAGTAGCAGGCGACGTGGTAGATTGCGTTCGGGCACATGGACAGCAGCTGCCGGGTGGATGGAGCACAGAAGCCCTTGACCTTTCAGAACATACCTTCCGTGAAAAGAAGTTCTTTATCCGTGTTCCTGCAGCAGATGCAGATGCGGCTGAGAAAGTCTTTGAAGGCAGCCAGCGGATCGACGCAGGTTTTGCTGATGAAGTGGGGCTTTTAACCCAGTCCATGGATGAGGTTACTTTTGAAGAAAAGGCTGGGCAGGTGCCTACCATGATCACCAGGATCCGCGTGGAGCACTGATCGGCGGACGGATAAGTGAGCAAAAAACCGGGATGAAAAAGAGGAGTATCCCGGAATAGATATGAGGAGATGAAGGATTAACCAGTTATGAAAAAAGTAGTGAAATTCGGCGGCAGTTCCCTGGCCAGTGCAGAGCAGTTTGAAAAGGTGGGGAACATCATCAGGAGCGATAAACACAGAGTTTTTGTTGTACCCTCCGCACCGGGCAAACGGTATGACGGCGATACAAAAGTAACAGACATGCTCTACGGCGCTTACGACCTGGCAAGGGAAGATAAAGCGTTCGATAAGGAACTCGAAGCCATCAAGGCACGTTATCAGGAGATCATCGACGGACTGAAGCTGAAGGTTTCCCTGGATGATGAATTCGCACAGATCAAAAAGAATTTTGCAGCAAAGGTTGGTGTGGATTACGCAGCCAGCCGAGGCGAATACCTAAATGGCATCCTGATGGCAGCATATCTTGGGTATGAATTCATCGATGCCGCAAAGGTTATCTTTTTCAAAGCAAACGGTGACCTGAATTCAGAAAAGACCCAGACCCTTTTGTCAGAGGCGTTGGCAAATGCAAAAAAAGCAGTGGTGCCCGGTTTTTATGGCAGCATGGAAGACGGTTCCATCCGCACTTTTTCCAGGGGCGGTTCCGATATCACAGGTTCCCTGGTGGCAAAAGCCTGCAAGGCTGATGTGTATGAGAACTGGACAGACGTATCAGGCTTTATGGTAGCTGATCCCAGGATCATCAAGAATCCCAAGAGCATTGAGACCATCACTTACAGAGAGCTTCGCGAGCTTGCTTATATGGGCGCAGGCGTACTTCATGAAGAAGCGATCTTTCCTGTCAGGAAAGGCGGGATCCCCATCAATATCCGCAACACCAATTCACCGGAGGATGAGGGTACCTGGATCGTAGAGAGCACCTGCCAGAAATCCAAATATGTCATCACCGGTATCGCGGGCAAGAAAGGCTTTTGCGCCATCAATATTGAAAAAGACCGGATGAATTCGGAGATCGGTTTTGGCCGGAAAGTGCTGCAGGCATTTGAAGAGAACGATATTTCCTTTGAGCATATGCCTTCCGGTATCGATACCATGACCATCTTCGTGCATCAGACCGAGTTCGCGGAAAAAGAGCAGAGAGTGCTGGCAGCTATCCACAAACTGGCACAGCCGGATACCATCGACATGGAAACTGACCTTGCACTGATCGCAGTTGTAGGACGCGGCATGAAATCCACCAGAGGAACGGCGGGCAGAATCTTTTCCGCACTGGCACATGCCAATGTCAATGTGAAGCTGTTCGACCAGGGTTCGTCGGAGTTGAATATCATCATCGGTGTGAACAATGATGATTTCGAGGAAGCGATCCGCGCAATCTATACGATCTTTGTGGAAACTCAGCTGTAAGAGGGAAGTGTCTAACCCGGATTTAAACAAAAAATAGACCACCTGCAAACATAAACGCAGGTGGTTTTTTCATGAATTGTTGTGGAGGTTGACTGGAAACGTTTAAGAGACTGAATTGTATGAACAATTAAACGGTTTCTGAGAAAATATAAAATAATTTAGAAAAAATACAAAAATTGTATTGACAAATATAAACCTATAGTGTATAGTCTACTCATACAAAACATTTACATAGATGAGTTACACAAGACTAAGTAAAGGAGGTACACTCCACCGGAAACAGAATTTAGGAAATGGATTTTAAGACGTTGTAGTCAGTACAGGAAGCATTCGCAGTAATGGACTTACCGATCCGGAGGGCATAAGAAGAGAACCGATCGTACGCTAGGTTTGGAGAAGCCCCAGATGATCAACCTGCTGCAGCATAGGAGATGCAAAAGAGTAGACTGGAACGCATACAACAGAATATGGAGGTAGGTCCCATGGATCAATTCGATATTTAGCGGGTGTCTTTCGGAAAGGATTGACGCCCGCTAAATTTTTGCGTGTTCAAATATATGGTTGACATAATTTTCTTGCTGCGTTATAGTAAATAAGCATGATTGCGTTTATGTATATGTTTGTATCGTAATCAAAGAAAAGAGTTTTGTTTGCTTATGGATGTGGCGGTATAAATGCGGCATTCATCGTTTAGTATGAGGTGACGGGGATTGGACTTGGAAAACAAACAGACAGATCCGCAGCAGGAAAGTAACGAGCGCGCGGAGAGAAGAAAGAAAAGAAGAAAAAAAGAGCGGCTGCAGGCAATGGCCATTGTCGGCGGAGCTTTGCTGATTGTACTTTTGATCGTAGTTGGTATCATATCTGCGATCGTTCATGCGGTGACGTCAAAAAAGCACGGAAATGGGGATGGTGGTAATACGGATAGCCAGATCGTCATGCAGGATGAAAGTGATGATAAAGACGAAGAAACGGTGACAGATGATACGGATGCATTATCGGAAGATGAGTCCGGGGATGAAACCCAGTCTGCAGACAGCGGGGATACAGATTCACGGGAAAGCGCTGATACCGCATTGGAAGAAGGGTCAGATACCGCTGAAGGCGAAGCGGGTGCTATTGAGGGGGAAACTGCCGTTGCTGAAGGCGAGGAAGGCGCTATAGAAGGCGAAGCCGGCGCTATTATAGGCGATGGAGAAACAGATCCCGGGAATGACGGAACAGATGCAGCAGGAGCAGATAAAACTGAAGATACGGTTACATCTGTAAAAGATTCGGATATGCTGAGCAGTTTGCAGTTGAATGACATGACTGCGCATGATGATGAAATTAAAAAGGAAATTGCGGAGCTGACGCTGGAGCAGAAGATTGCGAAACTTTTTATCGTAACGCCCGGTCAGCTGATCGGAACTGAGATTGAACCGACAAATGTCGGTAGTAAGTTTGGTGAGAAACTGGCGTCTTATCCGGTTAGCGGAATCCTTTTGAAAAAACAAAACCTGAAGTCGGAAGACGAGCTGAAATCCATGGTTTCCAATATCCGTCTGATGTGTCCCGGAAACCTGTTCCTGGTTGCGGAAGACGCCGGCGGTCAGGAGAGCCCTTTTGTGTCCAGCGGAATCACCGAGAATGTTGTCGCTTCCCAGAAAGAGATCGGAGAAAGCCTCGGCAGTGCGGGGGCATACAGCGCAGGAATCTCTATTGGCAGCCAGCTGCGACATTTTGAGTTTACAGTGGATCTTGCGCCGACAGCTGATGTTTCAAAATCGCCGTCGAGTTATGCGGCGAGTCATGGTTTCGGTACGGATATGGAAACG
>JAFZNL010000103.1 GCA_017550925.1 Lachnospiraceae bacterium
CTTGGGTGGCCGCGGCGTCATCACTTCCGCATTTTGCGGCGCTGTTGTTAGCTGTCCGTTTGTCTGATTTGTGGCCGGAGTTTCATCTTCGTCAACATCGACTGACCAGAGAGTGGATTCTGAACTTTCGCCATCTGCGTTTTCTCCGGTTATCGCACTTCCTGTATTTGTTTCAGTTACTGTACTATCTGTATTTGTTCCGGTTACTATGCTGCCAGCATTTGCTCCGGTTACTGTACTGTTTGGTCCGGTTGCAGTACTACCTACATTCTCTCCGGTTGCACCACTATTTGTGTTGTCTACAGTTTCAGTGTTATTCGTATTTTCTCCGGTTTCAGCCCTGTCTGTGTTTTCCGCGTTTGCCGTACCATCCGTATGGTTTCCGCTAACCTGCTCTTCCACCTTCCCGTACCGGCTCTCTTCTGCCAACCGCTTTCCTTCAAAAGGCTGCGCCAAAGTCCTGGTCAGTCCCTTTTGTCTGTCAACCTCTGCCTTTACCTGCTCTCTCTTCTGCTGGGGCGTCATATCCTCGTCGCCCTTCAGGGCTTTCTGGATCAGGGATGTGCCTTTTAGCGTTTCTGCTATGGTGGTCGCCAGCATCTCCAAAAGCGCACCTGGTTCCGTAATGCGGATATCCAGTTTTGTGGGATGGACATTCACATCCAGCTTTTGCGGGTCGATAGCAAAATGTAATACCACAAAAGGATATTTATGCTGCATCAAAAGGGTGCGATATCCTTCCTCGATGGCCGATGAAAGAAGCGCACTCTTGATAAACCTGGTATTCACGAATAGCGTTTCAAAACTGCGATTTGCACGGGCCAGGATAGGTTTTCCCAGATATCCCCTGACCGTTACGCCGTCCATGGACGCCTCGTAGGGCAAGAGCTGCGTGGAGACCTCTTTTCCCCAGATGCGGTAAATGATCTCACTGATGTCGCCATTCCCGGATGTAAAAAACCGGGTCTGTCCGTTCATGACAAACTGGAAAGCCACGTTCGGCGAGCCCAGCGCCAGATGCTGCATATATTCATGGACATAACTGCCTTCGGTATTGGCTGTTTTCAAGAATTTTTTTCGGACCGGCGTGTTAAAGAAAAGATCACGAACTACAATTGTGGTTCCGGTAGGCGCGCCCACCTCCTCCGGTTCCTCGGCTTTTCCGCCGTTGATCTCCAGTCTGGAGCCAACCAGTTCGTCCTCTGTTTTGGTGATCAGCTCCACCTTGGCAACCGCTGCCACGGAAGAAAGCGCCTCCCCGCGGAAGCCCAGACTGAGAACACCTGTCAGATCCTCCGCTGTTTCAATCTTGCTGGTGGCATGACGGTAAAAGACTTTCGGCAGCTGGCTCTTTTCAATGCCGCTGCCATCATCCGTCACGCGGATCATGGAAATGCCGCCTTCTTTGATCTCCACGCTGATGTGCTTTGCACCGGCGTCCACGGCATTTTCCACAAGTTCCTTGACCACGGAGACAGGTCGTTCCACCACCTCACCGGCGGCGATCTTATCTATGGTTGCCGAATCTAATATGTGTATCTCTGCCATATATTATCTCTCTCTTCTATTGTCCCTTCACTTCCAACTGCATATTGTAATTTGCACGGTACCGTCCCTGATCCACCTGCATCTGTTCCTTGGGTGCGCGAAGAATTGCTCCGTCGGTTGTCCTCAGTTCAATATCGGTTTCCGCGTCGTTCAGCACCACCTTGGTATCTGTTTCGGTAACGCCGCCGAATACGTAGATTTCACGGCCGGAGCCATTAAAGCGTACCGTTGTGTAATCAATGTAAATCTCAGTAGCGCCGTTCAATGCGCCAAGGCCGCAACCTAAATTGCTGGTGACATCGATGACAAAAGCCATCTCCCTGGCAGAAAGTGAAAACTCTTTTCCTTCCACCGTTCCGATGCCTACCACTGACCGGCCGCCTTCTGCCCTGACCTGAATCTTGCTGTATTCGATATTGATCTCCACATTCTTCTTCAAGGATCCGATACATACGCTATTGGAGCCGTTGACAGCCGCAAGCAGATCACAGGTATGGATGAACAGATTGGTATCTGTATCGATGGCGCCGATACCCACCACATTTTCACCACTCATAGAAATGTCGTATTTACCGCGGTTGATGTAGATCTGTCCTCCAAGGCCGGAACCGATACCTACCATGTTCCTGCCGCCAACTTCCATTCGGATCTCGCCATCCTGATAGAAGGAAAGTTCACCATGCCTCTTATCAGCCTCCGCGCCGATGCCGTATCCGCCATTTCCGTCCACCTTCATGGACAGGCTGCCTTCGCCTTCCACATTCA
This sequence comes from Lachnospiraceae bacterium, assembly GCA_017550925.1. Classification (GTDB taxonomy): domain Bacteria; phylum Bacillota; class Clostridia; order Lachnospirales; family Lachnospiraceae; genus RGIG7926. The sequence continues at coordinate 2,314 of JAFZNL010000103.1, forward strand.
GCCTGGAAGTCTCCGGAACCAGGATGCCGCCTTCATGCAGTTTATTGGAACCCACAAGACGAAGAGTTAAGTTACAATTATCGCCTAAGCGGATGCAGGGATGCATACGCGCATTGGCAAGGGTAACATTTTCCAGGGTGACTCTGCCTTCATAGCCGTCCAGCACCTCGATATTGATCATCTGCTCAAGCCCCGGCGTTCCCACGATGGTCACGTCACGGAAGGTGGCGTCTTTTGCGCCAATGACAATCCTGCTCCGATGCTTTCTGATCAGCTGGTTCACAGAGATCCTGCTGACACTGCCTGCAATATATTCCCGCTCGTTGGTACCGTCTTCGTACTCCCTGTGGAAACGAACGATCTCCTGGCGGATACTCTCATCGATCTGTAACAGGATCTCTTCTGCCGGCCTTGCTGTATAATATCCCTGGATCAGATCGGCTCCCAGCAGGATCACGGCACGAAGCTCCTCCGCCGTTTCCACGCCCTCAGCCAGGGCTAGGATATCATTGGCATGACAGAACTCGATGATATCCCTTACAAAATGCTCTTTCTGGGAGGAGTTCTGAATCTCCGATAAAAGTGAGCGGTCAATTTTTACCACATCCGGCATATAGCGCAGCAGGTTTGATACATTGGAATACCCTGTGCCGTAATCATCGACAGCCATGCCCACGCCCAGCCGGCGGAAGGCTGCTTTTAAAGCATCCAGTCTTTCGTCGGAAAGCTCCGTCTGCTCCGTCATTTCCACCACAACCATGCCCGGATGCGACAATACCGCCTCCTGCAATTTGTCATTATCCTCTTCTGACAACCTGCAGCCGGAAATACTGTTGATAAATACCCGTTTATTCTCAAAGATTGCCGTTTTCTCTTCTATGATGGCAAGCACGTTAAAGAAGGTGGCGCGTTCCACATCCTGGAGTCTGTCCATCATCTCCGCATAATGCAGGATTTCAAGAGGTCCAACCTTCTTAGCGGTATTGGAACGCATCAGCGCCTCATAAGAAACAACCTGACCGTCTTTCGCACTGACAATGGGCTGGAAGTGATAGATGAACTTATTATTATCCAGAATATCTTCCACAGTCTCTGCTGTTTCCAGTTCCGCCTTATTCAGCTGACCGGAAAGGCGGTTCATGTCAGCCAGCAGTTTTTCGGCAACTTTCCTGCCATCCTCTAAGATCGTGCCGGCCTTCTTATTTCCGCTTTCCAGCAGTTCCATTCTGCGTTCCAGTTCCCTGGTGCGCAGGAGCCTTCGCATCATCTCCAGTCCCACCACAAGCTCTGCGATCCAAAGCCTGTAGACCTCCTCGTAACTAACGGGCTTGTCCCCGAAACTGATGCAGGTATAACCGAAGGAAAAGTCTTCCACAAAGAGCGGCGTGAAAATATAACCATTTGGTTTTTCCGTATTCATTTCCGGCAGAAGGTCTTCTTTTGCAAAAGTCTTATCCAGACCGATCTGTCCGTCATTGGGATGGTCTGCATCATAACCGATGGCCCAGAGGATCTGTTCGGAATAGCCGTCTTTGGGGAACTTGCCAAGCTTCGGTCCCCTGTCTTTTTTCCACAGGTCATTCAGGCAGATATCAAAGCGCTTGACATCCGGCAGATAATAGATATTTTCATAGACTTCCGTCAGGAATTCAGCCATGTTCTCCTGATGGATCAGGTCTGCACTCAGCGTATTATGAATGGAATAAAATCCTTCATCGGAATCATTCGTCGTCCAGGAGGCGCGCCTTGCAGAGTTTCCGTGCTCCCTGTTGCAGCCGCAGCTTTCTCCCAGGTACAGATGCGGTTCAAAATCGCAGACACCAATGTACTCCCCTGCTATTTCATTTAAAATACTCTGTACGGAAAAGACGCCATACTCTTTTGCGGGAATATATACACTTGTCAGGGATTTCGGGGAGTTCTGCCCTTCGGCACTGGTCCCGTAGCCCACAACTGCAATATCCTCCGGGATACGGATCCCGTTTTTTGTCAGTTCATCCGCAAGGCCGATGGCCATGCAGTCATTGGCACACATCACGGCCTTTGGCAGTCCTGCTTTGTCACGGAGCAGTTTCTCCGCGCAGCTGGCACCGGAGGTATACCAAAAATCGCCATAGAAAATCCGGTTATCGCCGATAGGCAGGTAATGGTCTTCCATACATTTTTGGAAAGCAGCCAGTCGTCTTTGAGAATGCCTGTGATTAGCACGGCCCGTCAGGTAGGCGATATCCGTGATCCCATGATGCTCAATGATATGCGTTGTCATATCATAGACCGCTTTGTAGCCATCCGTCCAAAAAGATTGAAAATACTCGCTCTCCCGGTCAACGCAGACCACAGGGCCTTTATACGCATCATGGATCCTTCGTTCGAGTTTTTCCATCAAACGCGGCGTCTGGATCGTATCGGCCATAATGATCACGCCATCGAACATATTGTAGTTGATCAGAGAAAAGATGTTGGAATCTCCTTTCTCCCTGGTCTTGCTGTTCTGATATTTGATGAACATGGAAAAAACGCAGACATCCATATCTGCTTCAAATGCCTTTTCCATAACACCGGAAATAAACTCTCTCTGGTACGCCTCATCTGCCTGCCCGCATAAAAGCGCGATCCGTTTTCTTTCCATAGCCTGTCCCCTTTTTCCCTCTCATTTGTGAAGGGTCTTGTCTTCATTGCATAGTCTTTTGTTCTATCCCCTGATACAGATCTCTCATCCACCCCAACGGTTCTTCAGTTGGTTCTGTATCCTGTAAAGTGTATTCATTGCATCGAAGGGCGTCATGGTATCAAGGGAAAGTTCCTTGATCTCCTCAATGACATCCTCATCCGTTTTGGTATCAAAAAGTGAAAACTGCCCCAGATCCACTTCATCGTATTTCGGGTGTTTCACAGGTTTTGCCTTTTTGCCGTCTCCGCCGGAAACACTGACTTCGATCTGACGGATGTTCTGGGTGATATCGCTTTGGGTCAGCTCCGAAACAATCTCTTTGGCCCTGTCGATAACCATATCCGGCACACCGGCCAGCCTTGCCACCTGAATACCGTAGCTCTTGTCCGCACCGCCCTTGATAATCTTGCGCAAAAAGACGATATCGTCTCCTTTTTCCTTGACGGCGATGCAGTAATTATTTACGTTGTCGATCTTGCCCTCTAACTCCGTCAGCTCATGGTAATGGGTGGCAAATAAAGTCTTGGCTCCCAAAAGCCGCTTGTTGGAAATATGCTCTACCACTGCCCAGGCAATGGAAAGCCCGTCGTATGTCGAAGTACCGCGGCCGATCTCATCCAAGATCAGAAGGCTTTTGGAAGTGGCATTTCGAAGGATGTTCGCCACCTCGTTCATCTCCACCATAAAGGTGGATTGTCCGCTGGCCAGGTCATCCGAAGCTCCCACCCTGGTAAAGATCCTGTCTACAATGCCGATTTTTGCCTTTTTTGCCGGTACAAAGCAGCCAATCTGGGCCATCAATACGATGAGGGCCGTCTGACGCATATAGGTGGATTTTCCGGCCATATTCGGTCCCGTAATAATGGAGATCAGATGCTTTCCACTGTCCAGGAAGGTATCATTGGAAACGAACATGCCGTCAGGCATCATCTTTTCCACCACCGGATGCCTGCCATCCTTGATATCGATGACGCCCCTGGTATTGATGTCCGGACGAACATAATTGTTTTTCTCCGACACATAGGAAAGGGAAGCAAATACATCCAGTGCTGCCACGGCTCTTGCGGTTCTCTGGATCCGCTCGATATTCTCAGCGATCTTGTCCCGGACGGATACGAACAGTTCGTATTCCAGGCTGTAGAGCTTGTCTTCCGCCCCCAGGATGGTATTTTCCATTTCCTTGAGCTTATCTGTGGTAAAACGCTCGCCCCCTGTCAGTGTCTGCTTTCTGATATAATCCTCCGGCACCAATGACAGGAAGGAATTCGTCACCTCGATATAGTAACCGAACACCTTATTAAAACGGATCTTTAAGTTCTTGATCCCGGTACGTTCTTTTTCCTCTGCCTCTAAGTCAGCCAGCCACTGCCTGCCTTCTGTTTTGGCGGCGCGAAGCCTGTCTGCTTCCTGGGAAAAACCTTCTTTGATGATGCCGCCTTCCTTGACCGCGATGGGCGGCTCATCTACAATGGCATCTTCAATCAGCTGCATCAAATCCGTCAGGGGATCGATCTCATCAAAAATAGTTAGCAATAGCTTACTTTTAAACTCATCTCTCACATTCTTGATATGGATCAGCTGCTTTAATGAAATCCGAAATGCGATCAGGTCTCTGGGATTCGCGGTTTTATAACTGATCTTGCCCAGCAGCCTTTCCAGGTCATAGACGGGTCCTAAGTATTCCCGGACCTCATCTCTGTCCACAGACTTTGCATTCAGGTTTTCTACCGCATCCAGCCTGTCTACGATCGCCTCTTCGTCAATCAAGGGCTGCTCTAAAAATGACCGCAGCATTCTTGAACCCATGGCTGTCTTGGTTTTATCCAGTACCCATAACAGGGAACCGCGCTTTTGCTTCTCCCGCATGGTCTCGCAGATCTCCAAGTTCCGCCTGGTAAACCCGTCCAGCAACATACTGGAGTTCTCTTTTACCGGCACGATCCGCGTGATATGGGAAAGGTCGCTTTTCTGCGTCTCCTGCAGGTATAAAAGGATGGCTCCTGCCGCCACCAGTCCTGCCGGAAAATCCTCGACGCCCAGTGCCGTCATGGACGCCACTTTGAAATGTTTCATCAAAAGTTTTTTTGCTGCGTCTTCGTTAAAGAAACGGTTATCCAGGCTGCCTACACTGATCTGCATCCTGTTTTTCAGTTCATCGATATCAAAACCCGAAAGCTTGAAATTTTCATTGCAAATGATCTCCGCCGGCTGAATCTTCTGGATCTCATCCAGCAGGTTTTTCATGCTGGTCAGCTCCATTAAAAAGAACTCGCCGGTAAGTGCGTCGCAGACGGAAATGCCGGTCACATCGTCCAGGTAATGCACGCACATCAGATAGTTGTTGCGCCCATCCTCTAAGGACAGCATGTTCAGGTTCGTGCCCGGCGTCACAACCCGGACCACTTCTCTTTTGACCAAGCCCTTTGCCAGCTTCGGGTCTTCCACCTGCTCACAGATGGCTACCTTATAACCCCGTTCCACCAGCTTTGGCAGATAGGTGTCTACCGCATGGAAGGGCACGCCGCACATGGGCGCCCGCTCCGGCAGACCGCAGCTTTTACCGGTCAGGGTCAACTCCAGTTCCTTGGAAACGATCTGGGCATCCTCAAAGAACATCTCATAAAAATCGCCCAGGCGGTAAAACAGGATACAGTCTCCGTACTGCTCTTTGGTCTCTATGTAGTTTAGCATCATGGGGGAAAGAAGCTTCATTTCCTCCGGTGTCAATATTGCGTTGCTCATAACCTTAACATCTTTATATCTGTTTATCTTTTATCAGATCTATTGTTTTATCAAACTCATCTTTCTTCAGGTTTGATCAATGACTTCACCGATATAATAAAATCCCTTACATTCCACCAGCTTCACCGGCACAATCTCTCCGATCAGGCTCACATCTCCCGGGAAATGCACGATGGTGTTGTTGGAAAGCCTTCCTGTCAGCAGGGACGGATCGTGTTCATTCACTTCCTCCACCAGCGCGTCCATTACCTGTCCGGTATATCGTCCTGCCCGTTTCCGGGCGGTTTCCTGTACTGCGATAAGCACCATATCGAAGTTCTTCTTCGCCTCCGTTTCATCCACCTGGGGCATTTTTGCTGCAGGGGTTCCGGTGCGTATGGAATAGATAAAAGTGAAGGCATTATCAAATTCCACCTTGCGGATGCAGTCGATGGTATCTTCCACATCGGCCAGCTCCTCGCCGGGGAAACCGACAATGATATCCGTGGTCAGCGCCATATCGGGGATCCGATCTCTGATCTTTTTTGCAAGAGCCAGGTAATCTTCCTTGGTGTATTTTCTGTTCATGTCCTTCAGGATCCTGGTGGAGCCTGACTGCATGGCCAAATGCAGATGGCGGCAGATCTTTTTGCTCTCTGCCATCACATCGATCAGCTCATCGGATAAGTCCTTCGGATGGGAGGACATGAAGCGGATCCGCTCAATGCCGTCAATCTTTTCGATCTCCTGCAAAAGCTGTGGGAAAGTCAATACCGTTTCCGATATGCCGCCTTGCTCCTGCGCTTTTTTCTTCAGATCATTCCCGTAGGAGTTGACGTTTTGCCCCAGCAGCATCACTTCTTTTACGCCGTCTGCCGCCAGCCGTTCAACCTCCCTGATAATATCCTTTGCGTTTCTGCTGCGCTCCCTGCCACGTACATAAGGAACGATGCAATAGCTGCAGAAATTATTGCAGCCAAACATAATGTTAACGCCGGATTTAAAAGGATATTTCCGGGATACGGGGAGTTCTTCCACGATCCCTTTTTCCTCTTTCCAGATGCTGACGATCATGCGGTCGGACTCTAACATATTGCAAACCAGTTCCGGAAACGTATACAGGTTATGAGTACCGAAGATCAGGTCCACAAAGCGATAACTCTCGCGGAGCTTTTCGATTACTTTTTCTTCCTGCATCATGCAGCCGCAAAGGCCGATCCGCATCTTCGGATTCCGTCTCTTATAGCCGTTTAAAACACCCAGCCTGCCGTATACACGCTGGTTTGCATTGTCGCGGACGGTACAGGTATTGAAAATGACGAAATCTGCGTTTTCATCTTCTCCCTTATCCGCATAGCCCATTTCCAAAAGCACGCCCAGAAGCTTTTCCGAATCCCTGGCGTTCATCTGACACCCGAAGGTGACCACGCAGCAGGTAGGCTGCCTGCCTAGGTCTTTCGCCAGCTCTGCGACGAGGGCTTTGCCGCGCTCGATGAAGAGACGCTGGTCATCTGCGTCATATACAATTATATCCTTCTTGTTTTCCATTCAATTTCCTTACAATTAGCCGCTGAGCCGGGTAGCCGGTGTTGCTGATTGTCCGGCGGCGAGTTTTGCGCCGAGCTATGCGAAGGCGCAACTGTCTGAGCTAAGCCGGACAGTCAGACACGGCTGACCGGCGGAGTATATTTACCCGCGTACCTGTCCATCACCCACAATTGTATACTTGTAGGAACAGATCTCTCGCAGTCCCATTGGTCCTCTTGCGTGAAGCTTCTGGGTGCTGATGCCGATCTCTGCGCCGAAACCAAACTCAAATCCGTCTGTGAATCTGGTGGATACGTTCACATAGACACAGGCGGAATCCACGCACTTTTTAAACAGCTCGGCATTCTCCATATTCTGTGTCAGGATGCAGTCGGAATGTCCCGTATGGTAGCGGTTGATATGGTCGATAGCTTCCTGCACATTCGATACTGTTTTAATGGACAGGATGTAATCCAGATATTCTGTTCCGAAGTCTTCTTCCGTTGCAGGCACAGCGCCCTCCAAAAAATCGATGGAAGCTTCATCTGCACGCAGTTCCACCTGTTTCTTTGCCAGTTCTTTCTGCAAAGCAGGCAGGAGTTTTTCCCGAACGTTTTCATGAACAACCAGGGATTCGCATGCGTTGCAGACGCCCACCCGCTGGGTCTTTGCATTGAAAATGATGGGGAGCGCTTTTTCAATATCCGCTGTTTCATCCACAAAAATGTGGCAGTTTCCGGTTCCGGTTTCGATCACAGGTATCGTAGAATTTTCCACGGTTGCACGGATCAATCCTGCGCCGCCACGGGGGATCAGCAGATCCACATATTCCTTCATCTTCATAAACTCCCTGGTCACTTCCCTGTCCGTGGAACGGATCAGCTGGATCAGGTTTCGATCAAGACCATATTCTTCCAGCGCATCTGCGATGCAATCGGTAATGGCTGCGTTGGAATGGATTGCATCTGAACCGCCTTTTAAGATCACGGCGCTGCCTGCTTTAAAGCAAAGTCCGAAAGCATCTGCCGTCACATTGGGACGGGATTCATAGATGATACCGATCACGCCCATAGGCACAGTGATCTTTTCAATATGCATGCCGTTGGGCCGTTCGAAACTCTCCAACAAAATACCGATGGGATCCGGCAGCTCAGTAATCTGGCGAAGGCCTTCTGCAATGCCCTCGATCCTCTCTTTTGTTAAAAGCAAACGGTCCAAAAGCCCTGCTTTCATATTGGCTTCTTTTCCATTTTTCATATCGATGTCATTGGCTGCGATGATCTCATCGCTATGGGCAACCAGCGCATCTGCCACCTTCAAAAGGGCTTCATTTTTCTGCTCTGTGGTCAGAAGTCCGGCTGCGTATTTCACCTCCGCTGCTTTCTTTCCAATCTGCTCAAGTTCTGCATTCATTTCCTTATCCTCCGCGTTTATTTCATCAATCTCTCATCGTGTATGACTAAATCAATTGATCCTCAGCTGTCAAACTCTATTCTCAAAACACAATTCACACGATAACTTGTTATCTCATTAGTACAATTTCAGGAACCGCGACAGTGCCAGCGGTAATCCCTTACCTGGTACTTCATGCCACTCAAACAAGTCAAAGGTGTGAGTCATCAAAATACAAATGATATATGCGAGTCCGCCGAATCCGCCGCCCATCAGCAGTACCGCCCAGGCACCAAGGCTTTCCGACGTAAACCGTTCAAATACAAAGGCTACCAGCCCGAATACCACGCAGCTGATGCCTGTCAGCAGGAAAATACGAAGCAGGTCATCCTTGTACCGGATCTTTTGATATAACATGATGGATCCGAACACAAATAGGAGTCCGCCGCCTACCATGAACGGCAGCCAAAACGAAGCTGTAATCTCTGCTGCCGGCACTGTAGCAGCCGGTGCCGCTGCAGCAGCATCCTCAGCCATGGTTCCGAGGGTTGATACATCCGGCGTATCACTGACCGCCGACCGCATATGGTGAATGATCATACCAGACGATACCAGGCATGATAAAAGCAGCATCAGGTTCGATAGCGTTTTTCCGCAGACTGGTACACAGACTTCATAGATAAACAGTCCCAGTGTAAGCAGCATCGCCGTCCATACGCCACCACGGATCAGTTTTGAAAAAGCTTCCGCTTCCGTGTCAAACAGTGCAAGTCCAATGGAAGGTGCCATGGCAAGAAATGCTGTCATCAGCGGAAATAAATAGTACGTAAATACCTTCAGGCAGATCGCAATCCGCTCTCTAACCCTGGGATAATCGCTGTGTTTCATATACTGCAGCACATTACGCGGCAATGTACCCGTGATCTGCCGCTCCAACATGATGGGTGCGCGAAGCAGGCAAAATGCTGCCAGCAAAAACAAGCCACCGGTAAACCCAAAGGAGGCATCTTTCGCATTCCCTATCAATCCCGCACAGGTAAACAACACAAGCAAAAATAGCGTATAAGCAGGCTGCACAGCAAGTGATGTCCAGACTGAACAGAATATTGAAAACTCATTTGCAAACTTCTTCGGCCTGCGGACGCCGCCGCCTTCATACATGTTGGTCAGCGCTTTTGTCAGGTAGGCGTTGAGGATCAGTATTACCAGCAATGCGGCTGCCTGGCCTGCCAAAATCGATGCGCCGCCCCAGGCTGCCATATAGGCATACAGCCAATCATCTATGCGGACAAGAGCCGCCACTTTCGCGCCATACTCCGAAAACCTCGAGGACAGGAAAAAGGCAAATACAAAACTCACAACGCCGGCTACACTATCCACGATGTAAGACACCATCGATACATTC